>CAMENN010000011.1 GCA_945928315.1 uncultured Clostridia bacterium | reverse complement strand
AGACCAAGTCCAGCCGGCGCACGCTGCCGCTGACGCCGCCCATCCGGGAGCTGCTGCTCCGGCTGAGGGCGGAGCAGGCGGAGAACCGGCGGCTGTGCGGAGATTCCTACATCCGCGGCTACGAGGGCTACATCTGCATCAATGAGGTGGGCGCGCGCATCCGCCCGGAGTACCTGTCCAGCCACTTTGAACAGGTATTGGAGAGGAACGGTCTGCGCCGCATCCGCTTCCACGATCTGCGGCACAGCAGCGCCAGTCTCCTGCTGGCGAACCACGTGCCGCTCAAGCAGATTCAGGAGTGGCTGGGGCACAGCGATTTCAGCACGACGGCAAACATCTACGCGCATCTGGATGCGCAAAGCAAAAGCAGCACGGCGGATGCCATGCTGCGCGGACTGGGCTTCGCATCCCCGGAGGATTCGAGCCCGTAAAGGAAAAGGCCAAGCAACACATGTCACTTGGCCGAATGTTGGCGGAGTGGGTGGGATTCGAACCCACGGACCCGGAAGGGCCAACAGATTTCGAGTCTGCCCCGTTATGACCGCTTCGATACCACTCCGTATATATCCTCTGCCGCACTCCCCGGGAAATCGGAGAGAACAACAGGAGAGAACAGGTTATTCAATTCGAGCCTTTGCTGCCCGCAAAGCCTTGCGGCGTCAGGATTTTCCCGCAGCCGTGTTCCGCGAGGGATTCACGATTTCGAGTCTGCCCCGTTATGACCGCTTCGATACCACTCCGTATAGTTCCTCTGCCGCACTCCCCGGGAAATCGGAGAGAACAACAGGAGAGAACAGATTATTCAATTCGAGCCTTAGCTGCCCGCAAAGCCTTGCGGCGTCAGGGTTTTCCCGCAGCCGTGTTCCGCGAGGGATTCACGATTTCGCGCCTGTTATGACCGCTTCGATACCGCTCCAAATACCGTCCCGCGCAGGGACTTCTTTATTATATGCCACAGGGCGGCGCACTGTCAAGCCCCAGATTTGCGCGGTGCTTGCGGCCGGAGACGTTTTCTGCTACAATAGGGACGATCAACAGACGGAAGAGGGACGCGCCATGCACCTGAGAAAACCCGATACCGCCATGCTCGGCGTCATCCTGACGCTGGCGTGGCCGACCATGCTCGAGCAGCTCATGCAGACCGCCGTGCAGTACATCGATACGGCGATGGTCGGCTCGCTGGGCACCAGCGCCACCGCCGCCGTCGGCGCGACGAGCACCGTCAACTGGCTCGTCAACAGCTCGCTCTCGGCGCTGGGCGTCGGCTTTCTCGCGTTTATCGCCCGGGCGCTCGGCGCGGGCGAGGCACAGCGTGCCCGGCGTGCCGCGATGCAGGCGGTGCTCGCCGTGCTGTGCATGGGCACGCTCTTCACCGCCGTCACGCTCTCCATGAGCGGTGTCATCCCCGCGCTCATGCAGGTCGAGCCGGCCATCCGGCCGCTCGCCTCCGCGTACTTCTTCATCCTCTATATCCCGATGCTCCCGCGCGCGGCCAGCATCATCTTCGGCACGGTGCTGCGCGCCGCGGGCGATACCCGAGCGCCGATGAAGACCGGCGTGACCGTCAATCTTGTCAACGTCGTGCTCAACTTCCTGCTGATCTACCCCGCGCGCGGGGCGACGGTCCTCGGCCTGCGCGTCACAATCCCCGGCGCGGGCTGGGGCGTCCTCGGCGCGGCGGTGGCCAGCGCCATCGCGTATACCGTCGGCGGCGTCATCATGACCGTGCGGCTCTGGCGGCACCCGCGCATCTCCCCGCGCGGCGAGCGCATCCGCCCCGACAGCGCGATCCTGCGCCCGTGCCTGCGCGTCGCCGTGCCCAACATGCTCCAGCGCTTCGGCACGTCGCTGGGGTACGTCGCTTTCGCCTCGATGATCAACGCGCTGGGCGAGGTTGCCACCGCCGCGCACACCATCGCCAACACGGTCGAATCGGCGTTCTACATTCCCGGCTACGGCATGCAGACCGCCGCGGCGACGCTGACCGGCAACGCCTACGGCGCGCACGATGAGAAGCGCATGGAGTCCCTCGCCGCGATGTTCATCCCCATCGAGATCGGGCTGATGATCGTCTCCGGCGGACTGCTCTTCGCCTTCGCGCCCGCGCTCATGCGCCTCTTCTCCCGCAGCGCGGACGTCGTCACCCTCGGCGCGACGGTGCTGCGGATGGTCGCCGTCTCCGAGCCGTTCTACGGCTTCTCCATCATCGTGGAGGGCATGATGCAGGGCGTCGGGCGCACGCGTGAGCCGTTCCTGTTCAACATCGCGGGCATGTGGCTGGTGCGCATCGTCGGCACGTTCGTGTGCACGCGGCTGCTCGGGATGGGGCTGGTCAGCGCGTGGGGCTGCATGATTGCGCACAACCTGCTGCTCTTTGGCCTGTATCTCATCTGCTACGTCCGCGGGACGTGGAATCCGCTGCGGCGCGCGGCCTGACCGGCTTGACACCTCTGCATGCAGCCGGTATAATGCACACAGCACATCATGCGAGGAAGCATCTTATGGAACAGCACAGCATCGACAGCCGCCTGGAGCTGGTCTGCCTGGCGGCGCAGCTCATTCTGGAAAACGGCGGAGAAACCTATCGTGTGGAGGAGACGGCTGCGCGCATGGCCAAGGGCCTCGGCCTGCCGGACGCGCACATCGCGGCGTTTCCGACGTCCATCTTTGTGGAGTCCGGCGGGCAGGCGCGCCTGAGGCGCATCAGCCGCCGCGGAAACGACATGAAGCGTCTGGCGCTGACCAACGACGTCTCCCGCCGGGTGGAGCGTGGGCAGCTCTCCTTTGAGGAGTCGCAGCGGCTGCTCGAGGGCGCCGCAGCGGCTCCCGGCCCCTCCCAGCTCACGCTGATGCTCGGCTGCGGACTGGCCGCCGCGTCCTTCAGCCTGCTGTTCGGCGGACGGCTGGGCACGTTTGCCGTCGCGTTCGTCATCGGCGTGCTCGTGCAGGCGATTCACCCGCTCTTCTCCCAGATGGAGATGGGCGTGCTCTTTGGCAACTTCACAGGCGGGCTGATCACCGCCATCGCCGCGGACGCCGTCAGCTGGGTGATCCCCTACGGCAGCGTGAACGCCGCGATCGTCGGCGGCATCATGCCGCTGCTCTCCGGGCTGCTGATGACCAACGCCGTCCGCGATACCATGTACGGCGACCTGATCTCCGGCGTGACGCGCGCGGTGGAGGCGCTGCTGCTGGCCGCGTCAGTCGCGCTGGGCGTGTACGTCGGGCTGGAGCTGGCTGCGATGCTGGGGGGTGTGCTCCTGTGATGGAAGACGTCTTTGTCAGCGCCGTCGGCGCGTTCGGGGGCGCGATGGGCTTTGCGTTTTTGCTCAACCTGCCCCGCAGGACGATCCTGCCGACCTCGCTGACGGGCATGCTAGGGTTTCTGATCTATGTGGTGCTGTACCGGTATGCGGGGCGGGGCCTGCTGGCCAGCTATTTCTTTGCGACCGTTGTGGTGACGGTGATCTGCGAGATGCTGGCGAAGCTGCTGCATCTGCCCTCGACGGTCTTTCTGCTGACGTCGCTGGTGCCGCTGGTGCCGGGCTACAACTTCTACTGCGCGATGCTGGCGCTGGTGAAGGACAACGGCGCGCGGGCGGCGGCCTGCGGGCTGGAGGCGATCCAGATCGTCGCGGCGATTGCCGTGGGCGCGGCGGTGACGAGCGTGTGCTTCCGGGTCCTGGCGAGAAGGAGCTTTGCGAAGACACGGCGGTTCCGCTGAGCGGCTTCAAACCGCGCGAAGCGGGGAAGAAAAAGGGGATGCTGTCCCCTGATCCTTCCCCGCTTCGCGTTTGTTTAATACTAATTCTTGTTAAAATGGCCCAATCCGCGCACCATCTTTTCCGCCCTGGCTTTGCCTCGTTCCGTTCAACGTACCGTGAGTAACGCCTCACTGCACTCGGCTTCGTCAGAGCGAAAAATCTGATGCGCTCTGTTAGGCATTCAACTGCGAATTCGTATAAGAAGCCTGGCCCGGCTCCTCCTTCATCCGTCTCCAGTATCCCCGGATCACCGGCGCGCTGACCACGGCGGTCAGCACCTGCCCCAGCGCCGGGGCCAGCAGCACGCCGTCCTGCCCCAGCCAAAGCGGCAGCAGGAACACCGCCGGGACGTAGAACACGCCCTGCGGCAGCGCCGCCAGAAACGTCGATTTCCACGCCTCGCCCACCGACTGCAGCAGCGAGTTCCCCGAGAAGTTGAATGGCATCAGCACCAGCGCATACACCTGAATCAGCAGCGCCCGCGCGCCCAGCGACACGATCAACGGGTCCGCCGCGCCAAAGAGCGAGAGCACGCCCTCCGCCGTGAACGTGAGCACCGCCGCGTAGACCAGCGTGATGCCTGTGGTGAACGAGAGCGCGAAGCGGTACGCCGCACGCACGCGGTCTGTGCGGCCCGCGCCCTTGTTGTAGGAGAAGATCGTCGTCGAGCCCTGGAAGATGCCCTTGATGACCGCCATCAGCAGCGCCATGATCTTGCCGACGATCGACAGGCTGGCGATCAGCACGTCCCCGCCGTACAGGCCCGCGGCCGTGTTCATTGCGATGTTGGCGACGGTCGTCACGCCGTGGCGCGTGAGCGAGGGCAGGCCCGTCACGAGGATCCGCCGGTAGACGCCTGCGCGCGGCGTGAACAGCCGCGGGGAGAGCTTCGTCTCGCTGCGGCCCGACAGGAAGAAGAAGAGCAGCAGCGCAAGCCCCGCCAGCTGGCTCAGGAACGTCGCCAGCGCCGCGCCCGTCACGCCCAGGCGGAGCCCGAAGATGAACAGCGGATCGAGCAGCATGTTGAGCACGCCGCCGCTGGCGATGCCCAGCATGGAGAGCTTCATCTTGCCCTCGCAGCGCAGGATCGTGCTCAGCACCAGCGAACCGGCCATCACCGGGAAGCACAGCAGAATGAACCGCCCGTAGGCGACGGCGTAGGGCAGGATCGTTGCACTTGCGCCCAGAAAGCGCATCAGCGGCCCAATGCACGCGTTGCCCAGCAGCGCGCAGAGGGTGCCCAGCATCAGCGTCGTGAAGAACGCCGTGGAGCCGATGCGCCCGGCCTCCTCGGTCCTGCGCGCGCCCAGCAGCAGGCCGATGGCCGTGCCGCCGCCCATGCCGAACCAGTAGCCCACGCTCATCGTCAGCTCCTGAATGGAGAGCGTGACGCCGCAGGCCGCCACGGCCTGCGTGCCCAGCTTTGCCACAAACCAGGTGTCCACCATGTTGTAGATCGTGGTGATCATCATGCCGATGACCGCAGGAACCGCCAGGCTCAGCGTCAGCCGCCCGACCGGCTCCCCGGTCATCCGCTCATATTGCGCAGTGCTCATGGGGCGTTTCTCCTTTTTGATTTGATAAAGGGGCTGTCAGGCGAATCATGAACAGTCCATAAAGCAACTTTTCTAAGAATGATTGGCTTTGGGAGCTTGGGGCTCTGCCCCAACGCCCCGCCAAAGGGCTTTCCGATCGGTCCGGGAATTGCAATAGTCGCAGCATGCTGCTCTTTTGCAATTCCGACGCTCCGCCTGCCTGCTCCCGCCACTGGCGGCGGCAGGCTCCGGCCCCTTTGGAAACCTTCGGGCGCAAACCCTCTTAGTTTTTGCTTGGAATGTTTGGATTCTGAGCCTGACAGCCCCATTGTTTCCGGAGAATTCGCGCGTTTACGCCTTCTGCGCCTTCCTGGCCATTTCAAAGTTGAGGAACAGCATGACCACGCCGCCCACGAGCGCCGCGATGGTGGAGACGACATCCGGAGAGATGAAGCCCAGCGCCACCACGAACGTCAGCGCGCGCATCCACTTGGGCATCGCCGTCTTGAAGTAACCCGCAACCGTGACCGCCAGGAAGAACGTGCCCACCAGCAGCTGCGCTGCGCCGATGACCGTCTGCAGCATCGTGCCCTCCAGCAGGATCGCCGGATTGTACACGAACACGAACGGAACCAGGAAGCCGACCAGCGCGAAGAGCATGCCCTTGAGGCCGGTCTTCATCGCATCGCCGTCCGCAATGCCTGCGGCCGTGTACGAGGCCACGCAGACCGGCGGGGTGATCTGGGCCATGATGCCGTAGTAGAACACGAACATGTTGGCGACCAGCGGGCTGATGCCCAGCTGACGCAGCGTCGGCACGAACAGCGTGACGCCGACCAGATAGGCCGCAACCGTCGGCAGGGCCATGCCCAGCAGCATGCAGCCGACCATGGCGATGAGCATCGCCGCGAACAGGTTGGTCATGCCCAGGGAGGCGATGACGCCGGAGAGGTTCGTCGCCAGGGAGGTCTGCTCGGTCATGACGTCGATGATGATGCCGCAGGCCGCCGTCGGGATGGCGATCTCCGCCGCGGACTTCGCGCCCGCCATGCAGCAGCCCCACATCTGCTTGAGGCCCGCAAAGCTGCCGTCCTCGATGCCGTTGACCAGATCCTTTTTCCAGTCGGTCTTCTTGCCGCCGCCGATGAAGAAGCTGGCGACGTTGCAGGCCAGGCAGGTGAAGATGCCGTACATGCCGGAGCGCATCAGAGAGTTGCCGTTCATGATCGAAATGATCAGCACGACGACCGGGATGAGCAGATACAGGCGCGGCAGCAGCGGCTTGGCGACGGCGATCTTGGCATCCTCGCTGCCGCCGGCGCGGCTGGCGCGCTTCTTGGCCAGGTAGGTGACCAGCACGAACACGCCGAAGTAGTACGCCACGGCCGGGATGATCGCGGAGGCCGCGACGCTCAGGTAGTTCACGCCGAGCATTTCGGCCATGATGAACGCGCCGACGCCCATGATCGGGGGCATGATCTGGCCGCCGGTGGAGGCGACCGCCTCAATGGCGCCGGCCTCCTCGGGCTCGTAGCCGATCTTCTTCATCATCGGGATGGTCATGACGCCGGTGGTGGCGACGTTCGCCACGGCGGAGCCGGAGACCATGCCCATCAGGCCGGAGGAGATGACCGCGGCCTTCGCCGGGCCGCCGGAGGACTTGTTGGAGAACTTGAGGCCGACGTCAATGAGCAGCTGGCCGCCGCCGCACTCCGAGAAGAACGCGCCGAACACGATGAAGTAGAACAGGCTCGTGCAGGAGGTGGTCAGCGGGGTGCCGTAAACGCCGCTCTCGGTGAGCGTCATGCCGGCGCAGAACTGGCGCAGCATCTTCGGGAAGGACTTGCCCTTGGTGTAGAGCACCCAGCTCTTCGGGAAGTACTTCGCCGTCCACGCGTAGATGATGAACACGATGATGAAGCCGAAGAGGATGTTGCCCAGCGTGCGGCGGACAGCCTCCAGCAGCAGCACGATGATGACGGCCATCGCGACGTAGTCGATCGTCAGCACCTGCGAGACGACCTTGTCAAAGCCGCGCAGGCGCTCGACGTTGGTGATCGTGTAGAACACGACAAAGGCGATGCCGACGAAGAACGCGATGTCGATGACGCGCAGCTTCGCCCACTTGTTAAGCTCCGCGTCGGTCGGGGTCCTGCCCTGCTCGGCGGCCTTCTTCTTGAGCTTCTTCTGGTAGCCCTTGTCAATCGGGTTGTACAGGAACACCAGCGCCAGCGCGAAGCACATGTGCAGCGGCGTCTGGAGCATGATGGTCAGCTGCTTGACCAGGGCAAGATACATCTGGAATACGAAGAACGCTATCGTCAGCGCAATCGTACAGGTCTTGCGAAGTTGTTTTGACATGATCAGGCCTCTCCCTTTCAGTCAGATCTGAGGGGTTGCTCGTTCACGGTTTTATCGGTGCAAAGAAAGCTGAATGCGGCTCAGGAGAACGGATAGAGCCGTGACGCTCACGGCTCTTTCCCTTCCCCTGACAAAGGCGGGAGAGGGGCGCGCGCTCGCGCGCCCCGGTCCGCTGTCAGACTGCGCCCGGATTACTCGAAGGCGTAGCCCATCTCCTGATAGTAGCGCGCCGCGCCCGGATGCAGGTCGCAGCCGGTGAGCGCCTTGGAGCCGGCAACTTCCGGATTGAAGTAGCCCAGAGCCGCGGAGGCCTCCTTCAGGGCGTCCTTGTTCTCGCACAGGGCCTTGGTGATCGCGTAGGCGACCTCCTCGTCCATGCTGGTGGACACGAGGATGCACTGCTGGGAGCCGACGGTCTTGATCTCCTCGGTCTGGCCGTTCCAGGTGTTGGCCGGTACGGTCACATAGTCATAGCCCAGCTCGCACAGCTTCGCCATGGTCTCCTCGCCCAGCTGCACGTCGTACATCGCGTGGTTGATGCACAGCTCGGTGGTGTTGGCCTGGCCCGCGCCGATGTGGTCGATGGTCATGTCGTAGAGGTCGTCCTGCAGGCCGTCCTTGATCTGCGCGCCGCCGGTCATCTCGACCACGCCGCCCCAGGCCTTGATGTCCTCGAAGGTGACACCGAGCACCTCGAGCACCTTCTCAGCCGCCAGCTCGCCGAAGGAGCCCGGCTTCTTGATGACGAGCTTGACCGGGTACTTCTTCTCGACCAGCTCCTCGACGGTGGTGATGCCCGTCTCATCGACGAACTTCTGGGTGAACATCACGTTGATGAAGTCGTTGCCCAGGCCGCCGGCGATGCAGGCGATGTCCGGGCAGACCGGAACGCTCGCGGAGGCGATGCCGGTGGTCTTGGCCCAGAGCGCCGGAGCGGAGTTGCTCATGGTCAGGTCCGCGTCCTCATTCTGGATGAGCACCGGGGAGCTGACGTTGCCGGAGGAGTTGGTGGTCAGGCTGACCTGGATGCCGTCGATCTTCTGGATGACGGACTGGATGGCGGTGGCGTAGGTGTAGCCGGCGGTGCCGGTCTCCTGGGTGCCGAAGGTGAGGTCCGCGCTGAGCGCGAACGCGGAGACTGCGGTGAGGATCATCGCCGCGGCGAGAACGAGGGTAATGAGCTTCTTCATGGTTGTGTCCTCCTTCACTTGGTCCTTCTGGTCTTGTTGCTCTTTGCTAAACGAATGCCATAGTCGATCGCATTCATCAAGCTCAATTCATTGGCCACGCCCAGGCCCGCCTGGTCGAAGGCGGTGCCGTGGTCCACCGAGGCGCGAACGATCGGCAGACCCAGCGTGATGTTGACGCCGGCGACGGCGTCCCACTTCTTCTCGGCCTGGTTGTACACGAAGCCGATCACCTTGAGCGGGATATGGCCCTGATCGTGGTACATCGCCACGACGATGTCATACCAGCCGCCGCGGGCCTTGGAGAAGATGGTGTCGGGCGGCACGGGGCCGTCCACGGTGATGCCCTCGCTGCGGGCGGCCTCGATGGCGGGGATGATCTCCTCGATCTCCTCGCGGCCGAACAGGCCGTTCTCGCCGCTGTGCGGGTTGAGACCCGCCACGCCGACGCGCGGCTTCTCGATGCCCAGGTCGAGGCACGCCTGGTTGGCGATGCGGATGACCTCCAGCACGCGGTCCTTCTTCACGCGGTCGCAGGCGTCGCGCAGGGAGCAGTGGGTGGAAACATGCACGACGCGTAGGTTCTCGTGCGCGAGCAGCATGGTGTACTTCTTGGTGCCGGTCATCTCGGCGTAGATCTCGGTGTGTCCGGAGTAGTGATGGCCCGCGAGGTTGACGGCCTCCTTGTTGAAGGCGTTGGTCACGGTGCCGTCGATCTCGCCGGCGTTGGCCAGCTCGATGACGCGCTTCACATACTGGAAGGCCGCGTCGCCCGCCATCACGGAGACCTTGCCGCGCTCGAGTTTGTCGATGTCCACGAGCTTCATGTCGAGCACGTCGATGGTGCCGAACTCGTACTTCGCCTCGGAGACGGCATCGATCGCGCGGATTTTGATGTCCTCGCGGCCGACGATCTTCGTCGCGGCCTCCATCACGTTGGCGTCACCGATGACGACGGGATTGCAGGCCTCATAGACGGAGCGGTTGGCGAGCGCCTTGACGGTGATCTCCGGGCCGATGCTGGCCGGATCGCCCATCGTGATGCCGATGGTCATTTTCTCACTCATGGTGATTCCTCCTTAGCACATGCCCTTGGCGGCGTTCTCCGCGAGGACCTTCCTGAGGGCCTCGATGCCCTCCTCCGGCACCTGGTTGAACGGCGCGCGGCACTTGCCGACGTTGTAGCCCAGCAGGGCGACAGCGGTCTTGACGATGGTGTTGGGGTTGCCGTACTTGAAGCAGGCGCGGAAGCTCTGGATGCTCGCGTTGGCGGCCTTCGCCTCCTCAATCCTGCCGGCCATGAACAGGTCGTAGATGGAGGCCATGGTGTGCGGATAGACGTTGGCGCAGCCCGCGATGCCGCCGGTGCCGCCCGCCAGCAGCGTCCAGATGATCAGCTGATCGTTGCCGGAGAGGGTGGCGAAATCGCCGTTCTGCTTGCCCCTGCCAGCGTCGATGTAGCCGAGGATGTTGGCGAAGTTGCCGCTGGAGTCCTTCGCGCCGACGATGTTCTCGATCTGCGCGAGCTTTCCGACGGTCGCCGGGGCGATGGCGTTGCCGGTGCGGGCCGGGATGTTGTAGAGCACGATGGGCATGTCGACGGCCTCGGCGACGGCCTTGTAATGGTCGTAGAGCTCATTCTGGCTGGCTGCGGCGAAGCTCGGCGTAATGATGGAGAGCACGTCGGCGCCGATGTCGCGGGCCATTTTGCTCTGGGCGATGGTCTCGCGGGTGGAGATGCAGCCCGTGCCGGCATAGACCGGGACGCGGCCGTTGGTCTCCTCGACGACGGTCTCGAGCACGAGCTTCTTCTCCTCGCCGGAGAGGATGTAGCCCTCGCCGTTGGTGCCGAACGGGAAGAGTGCATGGCAGCCGGCTTCGATCATGCGGTTGACCTGATTGCGCAGCTCCGCGACGTTGATGCTCTCATCCTCGTTCATCGGGGTGAGAATCGGAGGGATGATGCCTCGGATGGCGACGTTCTTCATGAGAGATCTCCTTTCGGGTATATATGAGAGATTTTAGATACAGCTCCATACAATTTTCTGAATAGAAACGAGCTATAAGCGCGAAGCGAAGAAGGAGTCTGGGGGACCCGGGAAACTCGCATAGTCGTGCCGCAAGCGGCACTCCTTGCGATTTCCGACGCTCCGCCTGCCTTCATCCGCCACTGGCGGCGGCAGGCTCCGGTCCCAGGCTAGGGGTTTGGGGGATGAAATCCCCCAACGTTCCTACATCGCGAAGCGATCCAGGAAAGCGTAGTCAGGGAGCGAAGCGTTACCTGACGGGGCTTAGCACTTATCTGCTTCTATTCGGAAACAGTGTTACATGATCTCCAGATAGATGCTGCGGGCGTCGTCGGCGGTCAGCGGGCGCATGTTGTTGACCAGCAGGCGCGTGACCTGCATGCCCGCGGCGACCAGCCCCTCGAGGTCCTCCTTCGGCACGCCGAAGGACTGCAGGCTCGTCGGAATCTCCAGACGGCGGACGATCGCGTCCATCCTGTTCACCAGCCACGCCGCCTTCTCCTCGACGGTCCGGCAGGCGCTGCCGTCGTGGCAGCAGCGGTCATACGCCGCGGCCAGCCGCGCGCAGAACGCCGGATCGCCCTGGTTGAACTTCATCACCGGCACGAGCAGGATCGCGTTGGAGACGCCGTGCGCGATGTGGTACTTGCCGCCCAGCGGGTAGGACAGCGCGTGCACCGCCGTCGTGCCCGAGGCCGTGATCGCCAGACCGCCGTAGTACGCCGCGATCTGCATCTTGTTCTTGGCCTCCATCGCGGTGCTGTCCTCGCAGGCCGGCACGATGTTCTCCAGGATCAGGTCGAGGGCCTCGAGCGCGAAGGTGTCGGAGAACGGGTTCGCCTTGTTGCTGGTGTAGCACTCGATGGCGTGCGCCAGCGCGTCCACGCCGGTCGCCGCGGCGATCTTCTTGGGCAGGTTCTTGATCAGGCGGGCGTCGAGGATGACGTAGTCCGCGATCATGTTCTCGTTGACGATGCCGACCTTCAGCTCGCGCTCCGGCACGGCGACGATGGCGTTGGGCGTGACCTCGGCGCCGGTGCCCGCCGTCGTCGGGATGAGGATGATCGGCACGCACTTCTTCGCCATGCCGGGGTTGTCGAGGAGCTCCTTGACGCCGTACGCGTCGGTGACGAGCACGCTGGCGAGCTTCGCCGCGTCCATGACGCTGCCGCCGCCGCAGGCGACGATCATGTCCGCGCCGCTGGCCTTGAACTCATCGACGAGCTTCTGCACGGCCATGTAGCTGGGCTCGGGCGGCAGCTCATCGAGGACGTAGTATTCCGCGCCGCTGGCCTTGACGGCCTCCTCCGGCAGGGCGAACAGGCCGCAGCCCTCGATGCCCTTGTCGGTGAACATGGCGACCTTCTTGACGCCGTTCTTTTTGAGGATTTCGGTCACGTTGTCCATGGCGTTCTCGCCGCCGTAGACCGCGTGCGGCATCTTGATGCTGTACTGGGTAAGCATGGCAATCGACTTCCTTTTCTATGATGTAAAGAGGCTTAAAGCAGCGCGAAGCGAGGAAGGGTCAAGGGGCTAAGCCCCTTGCGGGGTCCGGGGCAGCGCCCCGGGCAGGGCTTGGGGCAGCCGCCCCAAAATCCTCGCCGGGAATTACCGGCTCTGTGCGGCGGTGGGGTTGTACAGGCCCACGCGCTCGCGCTTTTTGCCCAGCACGTCCTGCTCGCTGAAGCGGACGTACTTGACGCCCAGACGGGTGAAGGCGGCATAGGCCAGGTGCAGCATGCCGTCGCGGCTCTGCATCAGGTAGGGATACTCATACTGCTTGTTGTTGGTGCGGTTTTCCTCGCCCATGTAGCCCTCGCCGCGCTCCATCCAGCGCACGATCGGGAAGGTGAGGCCGCCGTCCTCGGAGAGCGCCACGGCCACCGGGCAGCGCAGGCCCGGCCAGGCCGCCTTGCCCGGCTTGGGGTCGGGCGTGCAGGTCGGGTTGTAGGCGATGGCCACGCGGCCGCTCTGCAGGCGCAGGGCGCTGATGCTCGAGTTGTTGTTGGGCAGCGGCGTGGGCTTCGGCTCGCTCCAGGTGTCGCCCCAGTCGAAGGACTCGCTGCGGTAGATGAAGTCGGCCTCGCGGCTGCGCATGAAGGCAAGCAGGTGGCCGTCGTCCATCTCCACGACGTTGGCGTGCACGCGGCCGCGGCTGTTCGGCATATCGACCTGACGCCACGTTTTGCCCTGATCGTCGCTGATCTGGAAGGCGGTGGGGTCGCCGGAGAGGCCGTCCACGGAATCGGTGCACAGCCAGTTGCCGAAGATCCAGCGGCCGTTTGCGAGCACCTGAATCGGCTGGCGGCAGAAGCTGCCCTCGCGGGCGAAGAGCGTCTCATACGGGCCCCAGGTCCTGCCGCCGTCGGTGCTCTTCTGGCAGCGGATCTGGGAGGTGAACTGCATGTTGTCCTTGCCGGCCTGGCGGTCAAGCTGCGCGGTGTAGATCGCCCACACGGCGTCGTCCGGGCCGTAGAACAGGGAGGGGTTCTGCTCGCTGCGGGTCGGGTCGCCGGAGATGTCCACCGGTTTGCTCCAGCGGTCGCCGTCCCTCTCGAGGCGGGAGCAGATGATGCGGATGTCGGCGCTGCCCTCGTAGGTGCCGGCGAACCAGCAGCAGAGCATGTCGCCATTCGGCAGCTCCAGCAGCGCGGGCGCGTGGGCGGTGGGATAGCCGCCGTCGGGCAGACGGGCCTCGACGGTGCCCATCTCCTCGTTTTCATAGAGCCGTCCGTCCGGGGTCAGGCCCGGAAGCTTCGCATAGGCCATGGTGAAATCCTCCTTATGTGTTCAGTCCGCGGGCTTCTTTTCCGCGCCGCGGATCAGGGAAAGCAGATCGCACAGCAGCGTCGGCTCGCCGAAGCCGCCGGACTTGGAGATGACGAACCGGCTGTGCCCGCCCAGCGTGAAGCGGGAGAGCACCACGCCGGCGTACAGCTCGCCGATGGGCTCCATCTCGTCGATGCCGATGCGGTTCATGCACTGGAGCAGCGTGTCGCCGCCGGTGATGAGCAGCGTGCCCAGGTCCGGGCAGTCGAACAGCCCCTTCATGATCAGGCCCAGCGCGCCGGAGATGCCCTGCCGCAGGTCCTCGATGGTCAGGCCGTGTGCCTTCGCGTAGGCGGCGGTCGGCTCGTTGCCGCCCTCGTCGTTCGCGTCGATGATGCAGGCGTCGCACGCGTGCAGCGTCTGCTTCCAGGCCTCGATCTGGGCAAGGCCCTCGGGCGAGGCGAAGTAGTCGGGCGTGAGCTTCTGGGCGGGGGTCATGCGCAGGCGGGCGAAGCCGCTTTGCTGCGCGGCGTCCAGCTGCGCGAGGGTGATGGGGTTCACGCTGCCGCAGAGGACCAGCAGCCGCTCGTCAAGCTGCGGCATCCTCCTGCGGCCGTGTGCCCCCAGCCCCAGCAGCTGGGGCAGCACCGCGCCAAAGCCCGCGCAGCCCGCCATCACATGCAGCGCATCCGCCTGCATGAGCAGCCTGCCGGCGCGCTCGAGCTCCTCCTGGGCTGCGGCGTCGTAGACGACGATGCCCGGCTCCGCGCACAGGCCGTCCGCGTCCGCGGGGGCGGGGAGGCTGCGGACGGGTACGTCGCTCTGCTGGGCGATGAGCTCCGCGACGCAGGAGCGCGTCACCGGCTCGAACGGGTCCTGCCCGAAGACGCTCTCGGCCACGGGCGTGTCGCCGATGTAGTGCACGCCGCCCTGCGTGCGCCGGCCGATCTGCGGGAAGGCCGGCAGGAAGGGCAGCTGGCTGCGCCCGCTCTCGCGCAGCACCGCGGTCAGCTCCGCGCCGATGTTGCCGCGCAGCGCGGAGTCGGTCTTCTTATAGATGTAGGGAACGCCCAGGCGCACGGCCTGGCGCACGGCGCTGCCGACGATGCCGGCGGCCTGTGCGGCGCTCAGGTGGCGCGTCTCCGCGTCCAGCACGAGCACCTCCACCTCCGGGGCGACGGCGGAGAGGTCGGCGGCGGGATTGGTGATGACCCGGGTGCATGCGCCCTGGGCGGCCAGCTGCACGCCCGTATCCAGCGCTCCGGTAAAGTCGTCCGCGATAATGAAAAGCCTGATCATCGTCCGTCCCCTCTCTGAGGCGATACCCGCCGTGATTTCATGGCCCTATTGTACAAATTTCTGACGCAAAAAACAGCAGGAAGTCCGCTCTTTTTCGTTTCAATTCGGAACATTCTCCATTTTTCCTCAAATTTCTTTGGAAAAGCGTTTCAATATGAAACTATTCTCGGGTTTTGCGGTACAAATCAGTTCCAATGTGATACAATCAACGCAGATGAACGAATCCAAAACCCCTGTTCTGTATGATGCCATTTCAAAAGGGAACAGACCGCTTGCCCGAAGGAACAAAAAAGGAGTCGGATTTTGCATGGAAGAGTCCATTGTCCGCGTGCTGGGCATCGCCCCCTTCGAGAGCCTCAGGACGGCCATCGAGCGCGCCGCGGAGGCGTATCCCGGCCTGCGCGTCGATGTGCAGACCGGCGACCTGGAGGAGGGCGTGGCAATCGTGCGCCGCAGCCCGCCGGGAGATTACGATGCGATCCTCTCGCGCGGCGGCACGGCGGAGATGATCCGCCGGGTGACGAACCTGCCGGTCGTGGAGATCCAGACCTCGGTCTACGACGTGCTGCGCTGCATCCGTCTGGCGCAGAACTACTCGAGCCTCTACGCCATCGTGGGCTTCCCCTCGATCACGGAGCCGGCGCACATCCTGTGCGATCTGCTGCGCTACGACATCGACATCCTGACGGTGCATGCGCCGCAGGAGGTGGAACGCACGCTGCGCTCGCTTCAGGAGAAAGGCTACCGCATGGTCATCAGCGACATGGTGACGCACACGGTTGCCCGGCGAATGGGCTTTGACGCGTTTCTGATCACCTCCGGCGCGGAGAGCCTGCACGACGCGCTGGCGCAGGCGCAGATTCAGGGCGCGTGCTTCCGGCGGATGCGCCGGGAGAACCTGCTGCTGCGGCAGATGACCGGGCAGGACGAGGGCATCCTCGTCGCGCTGCGCGCGGACGGGAGCACGGTCTTCTCCATGCCGGAGAACCCGCCGGAGGAGCTGCTCGCCGCGCTGCGCCAGCGGGTGAAGGAGGTGCCGCGGCACGCGCCGCTGCGCTTTTACCTGAACGCGCGGGGCGCGCTGCACAGCGTCACCGCGCAGGCCGCGGAGGTGGAGGGGGAGCGGCTGCTCTGCTTCCACTGCCACCCGACGCAGATTCCGCTGCGCGCCGGCCGGCTGGGCATCCGCACGCTGGGCAAGGAGGAATGCGACCACCTGTTCATGAACAGCTTCTACAGCATCTCCGGGGCGATGGGCGAGCTGGAGGGGCGGCTGACGCCCATCGCGGCCTCGCGTCAGGCGGTGATGATCTTCGGCGAGCCGGGCACGGGCAAGGAGCAGATCGCCCGGGCGATCTATCTGCGGGGGCCGCTGGTCAACAGCCCGCTGGTGGTGGTGGACTGCACGCTGATGGACGACAAGAACTGGGACTATCTGCTGGGGCATCACGCCTCCCCGCTCAACGACAGCGGCAGCACGATCTACTTCCAGCACCTGGAGGACCTGCCCGCCACGCGGCAGAGCGAGCTGCTCTCGCTGATTCAGGAGACGGGCATGACCAAGCGCGTGCGGCTGATCTTCTCCTGCAACTGCCTGGAGGGCGCGCCGGTGCCGGAGGTGGGGCGGATGTTCGTCTCGCGGCTGGGCTGTCTGGCGCTGCGCCTGCCGACGCTGCGCAGCCGCTCGGACGAGATTCCCTCGCT
The DNA here is from genome assembly GCA_945928315.1 of uncultured Clostridia bacterium. Taxonomy (GTDB): domain Bacteria; phylum Bacillota; class Clostridia; order Christensenellales; family Aristaeellaceae; genus Ventricola. The sequence continues at coordinate 28,039 of CAMENN010000011.1, read as the reverse complement.
GGCGAGCCTGTACCTGGGCAGCCTGAACCTGGAGCTGGACAAGCAGATCTCCGGCTTTGATCCGCACGCGGTGGAGCTGCTGCGCCAGTACGACTGGCCGCACAACTACACGCAGTTCAAGCAGGTGCTCCACGAGCTGGCGACGCTGGCGACCTCCTCCTACATCCGCTCGAGCGCGGTGGCGGAGCTGCTGGCCAAGCAGCGGGCGATCACGCGCGGCACATCGGCGGCGCCGCAGTCGGGCGTGGCCATCGAGGGGCGGACGCTCGAGGAGATCACGCGCGAGGTGATCGAGCAGAGCGTCGCCGCGCACGGCGGCAACCAGACCGCCGCGGCCCGCGCGCTGGGCATCAGCCGCACGACGCTGTGGCGGGTGCTGGGGAAGGAAAAATAAGGGTATTTCAGAAAAAAGCGAGCCATAAGCGCGAAGTGTAGTGGGGTCAAGGGGCGAAGTCCCTTGCGGGGTTTGGGGCGGCGCCCCAAGCAGGTTTGGGACCGGAGCCTGCCGCGCCCAGTGGGCGGAGAAGGCAGGCGGAGCGTCTGGAAACGGAAAGGAGCGCTTGCGCGACTATTCCGTTTCCCGGGTCGGCAGCCCAAAATTTCCAAAGAAAACGTAGTTTCAATCGCAGGCTGCGCAGCAGCCTGCGATTGAAACGGGGCTGATTCGCAAAGTACTCATTTATTGCTCTCAAATCAAAACGAGCCATGCAAAAACAACCCGTCAGGTCTCGCTTCGCTCCCTGACTGCTTTTTCTTTGATCGCTTCGCGATGGGGGACGTCAGGGGTTTCACCCCTAAAACCCTGCCTGGGGACTTAGTCCCCAGACCCCTTCCTCGCTTCGCGCCTATGGCTCGTTTCTGTCCGAGAAAAGCGTTTGACACAGATATGAATAAAGGAGGCACCTCCCATGCACCTCTTCCTGACCAGCAGCCCCTGTGACGACAACGTCCCGCAGGGCGTCTGCCTCCCCTGCATTCTCGATGCGCGCAACGGCTTCGTCGATCGCCTCGCCGCGTGCTGGAAGCCCGACTCCCGCGCCGTCATCGTCAGCGCCGACCCCTGCAACGCCGCCCTCAACGACGAAATGGCGCAGACCTTCGCCGGGGCGCTCGCCTATCACGGCCTGACCCTGCGGGACATGACCCTCATCGACGCGCGCAACGAGCGGGATGCCGCCCGCATCGTCACCCTCGCCGACTTCCTCATCCTCGCGGGCGGGCATGTGCCCACGCAGCTCGCGTTCTTTGAGCAGCTCGGCCTGCGCGCGCTGCTGCGCGAGTTCACCGGCACCGTCATGGGCATCAGCGCGGGCACGATGAACTGTGCCCGCACCGTCTACGTCCAGCCGGAGCTGCCCGGCGAGTCCCTCGACCCGGCGTTCGTCCGCTTCGCCCCTGGACTCGGCCTCACGGGGTTCATGCTCCTGCCGCACTATCAGCGCGCGCGCCACTTCACGCTCGACGGCCGCCGCCTCTACGAGGACATCACCTATGCCGACAGCATGGGCCGCGCGTTCATCGCGCTGGTGGACGGCAGCTACATCGAGCAGCACGCCGGCCGCGCCACGCTGTACGGCGAGGCCTACCGCATCGCCGACGGCCGGCTCACGCAGATCTGCAGGGAGGGCGAAGCGCTCGAGCTGGGGGAAGCCCTCTGAAGCCGCCGCAAAGAGGCAGCAAAAAACGGGCCTGCCCCGCACAGTAGAGCAAACCCGCCGTCCCCTTCGTGTGACCTGCGCGTCCCGGGCCTCCTCAGAACACGTTGATGCCGTCTATCGCCGTGATCTCCGCATTTCCGTCCGGATCGGCATACACCGTCATCAGCACATACGAGGTCTGTGCGTCCGGAATGACGGACGCCGCCGTGCACAGCAGGCGGTAGTTCGTCCCCGCGACGACCTGCGTGCCCAGAAGCGCCACCAGCTCATAGGTGCAGCCGCAAAGCTCCGCTGTCGCCGCGTCAAACGCCGCGCGCGCCTCCTGCGTGATGCCCGGGGTTTCCGGAATCGCGTACGCGCCGACCAACGCCTGTGCGGATGCGCCCGCAAGCCCCAGCGTCAGCGCCAGGGCCAGCGCAAGAATCCGTTTCGTCATGTGTCCCTGCTCCTTCCATCCGCCCGGACGGGCGGTTTTTTTGTTCCCCTTTTATACTACTCTCAAATCAAACCGAACTATGCGAAAACAACCCGTCAGGTATCGCTTCGCTCCCTGACTGCTTTTTCTTTGATCGCTTCGCGATTGGGGACGTTGGGGGATTTCAGACCGGGAAACGGAATAGTCGCGCAAGCGCTCCTTTCCGTTTCCGACGCTCCACCCGCCTTCATCCGCCACTGGCGGCGGCGGGTTCCGGTCCCCCACCCCTAGCCCGGGGACCAGTCCCCGGCCCCCTTCTTCGCTTCGCGCTTATAGCTCGTTTTTATCTGAGATAAGTATTAGACGGAGCGGCGGGGCGGCGGGTTCCCGGTTTTTTCCGCATGCTCAAAAAACAGGCGCACGCGGCAATTGGGCGTGCGTTGATTTGTCAATGCAGTTTGTGATATAATTTGATGGCGTACCTGCTGAATGGCCGCATCATCAACATGGAGGTGCGTGCATGGACAAGTTCATCATCACGCCCAAGGAGGCCGCCGAAGTGATTCCGAACCCCGTTCTCAACGAAATCTCCTGCCGCCAGAGCGTCACGCGCAGGAAGCCGCCGTACGTCTATGTGCTGCTGGCGCTCCTGTATCTGAGCGTCGCCGTCTTCACCTTTCTGGGCACGATGTGGGGCTTCCCCATGCTCGTGCTCTCGCTGGGCACGCTCTTCTTTGCGTGGTATTTCAACGGCATCGCCAGCGTCACCTACGAATACCAGCTCGACGGCTACACCCTGCGCATCCTGCGCCACAGCGGCATGCGCTCGCGCCCGGTTTCCGTGGAGTTCGTCGTGCTCGACCTGACCCGTGTGCTCGTCATCGCCGGGCAGGGCGCTTCGGAGCTTGAGGAGGCGCAGCGCCGCTTTGACGCCGCCGGAAGGCAGCGCGTCACCTACAACACCTCCGCGCAGGACCCGGACCGCCCCAGCGCTGTGCTCTTCTGCGAGGGCACCGGAACGGACAGCGGCCGGCTCGTGCGCGTCTACCTGCAGCCGTATCCGCAGCTCATGGACTGCCTGCGCAGGCTCTGCCCGGGGAAGGTGTTCGTCGATGAGCTCTGAGCGGGAACGCCCGCCGCGCCGCCGCACGGAGGAGCCGGCGGGCGCTGAAATGCGCAGCTATCCCGTCGATGAGGACGCGCTGCTTGCCGCGATGACCGACATCCCCTTCTACCCGCCCTATCTGCCGGACGCCATGCACATGCACAACTGCATGGAGATCGGGCTGTGCCTGGCGGGCGAGGGTATGCTGCACCTGGGCCGGGAGCAGACCTTCGCGTTCTCCCCCGGCGCGCTCGTGCTCGTGCCGCAGGGCGTGCCCCACAACCAGATGCACGCCGGCGTGCCGCTGACGCACTGGCGCTACATCGCCCTCAACGAGGACTACCTGCTGCGGCGCATGCCCCGGCGCTACCAAAGCGAGCTGGCCCCGCTGCTGGGCGGCGCGGCGCGCGGCGGCATCTTCCTCCCCGGCGGCGGGGAGGGCGGCGCACAGGCGCTCTTTTCACTCATGTTCTCCCTGCGCGAAGGCGGCATCCTGCGCAGCGCGCAGCAGGAGGAGCTGTGCGCGCTGCTGCTGCTGACGCTGATCGTGCGCCAGGCGGAGAGCACGCCCGCCGTCGCGCCCTGCGAGCCGGAGGCGCCCGCCTCCCGCGTGCCGCTCGGGCCCGCGCTCGCCTACGTCCGCGAGCACTTCCGCGAGGATGTGAAGATCGGCGACATGGCCCGCAGCTGCTCCATGAGCGAGAGCTATTTCCGACGTCTCTTCACAAAAAGCATGGGCCTTGCGCCGCTGGAGTATGTGAACCGCTACCGCGTGCAGCGCTCGATGCTCCTGCTGCGCATCACCGGCGACCCGGTGCAGAACATCGCCGCGCGGGTGGGCTTTTCCTCCATCGCGGCGTTCAACCGCAACTTCCGCCGCTGTGCGGGCATGAGCCCCGTGGCCTGGCGGCGGATGCAAACCGGCACAAATCCGAAGCCCGATTCCCGTCATCCGGAACAATAAAGAAGCGAATGTGCGCAGGATTGAATCGAATCTGCGCACATTCGCGTTTTTGAGCATGCTATAATGGTGACAACGATTCAGTCCCCGATTTGGGCGAACTGAACAACGCAAACAAGGAGGATTTCGCGTTATGAAGAAAATTGTCTCCCTGATCCTGGCTCTGGCTCTGGTTATGGCCTGCTCGCTGGCTCTGGCTGCTGAGGACGGCAAGATCACCATCTGGACCTGGGACCCGAACTTCAACATCAAGGCGATGCAGGTCGCCAAGGAAATGTACCAGAAGGATCATCCGGACGTGGAGATCGTCATCGAGGAGGTCCTTTCCGAGGACGTCGAGACCCGCGTCATCACCGCGGCGTCCGCGGGCGACATCTCCAACCTGCCGGACATCATGCTCTGCCAGGACAACTCCATCCAGAAGTTCGTGCTGAACTATCCGGAGGTCTACGCCGAGATCACCGGCAAGTATGATTTCACTGACTTCGCCGAGGGCAAGCTGGCCTACTCCGTGGTCGACGGCAAGAACTACGGCATCCCGTTTGACGCGGGCACCGTCGTGGGCACCTACCGCACCGATTACCTCGCCGAGGCGGGCTACACCATCGATGACCTGACCGACATCGACTGGGATCGCTTCATCGAGATCGGCAAGGACGTCAAGGCCAAGACCGGCCGCCCGATGCTCTCCGGCCAGGCGGGCGCCATCGACACCGTGCTCATCATGATGCAGTCCTGCGGCGCGTCCATGTTCAACGAGGACGGCTCCGTGAACTTCGTGAACAACGAGGCCTGCAAGAAGGTTCTTGAGTACTACAAGACCATGGTGCAGGAAGGCATCTTCATCGAGGTCAATACCTGGGATGAGTACTGCGGCACGCTGTCCAACGCGTCCGTCGTGGGCACTGTCAACGGCTGCTGGATCCTGGGCACCATCATGGGCGTGCAGGATCAGGCCGGCAAGTGGGCGCTGACCAACATGCCGTCGATGCCGGGCATCGAGGGCGCCACCAACTACTCCAACAACGGCGGCTCCTCCTGGGTGTTCACCAACGGCACCGACCTCGACCTTGCGCTTGACTTCATGGGCATGTACCGCAACGTCGACTTCTACAACGAGATCCTCCCGAGCACCTCTGCCATCGGCACCTGGGCGCACGCCAAGGAAGGCTCCAACTATCAGGCGGGCAACGATTTCTACAATGGCGACGCCATCTTCGCGAAGATCGTTGAGTACACCAGCCATGTGCCGTCCAACACCACCGGCGCGTACTACTACGACGCCCGTGAGGCGCTGGGCACTGCGCTGACCAACTACATCAACGGCGGCGATCTCGCCTCCGAGCTGCAGACCGCCGAGGACACCGTGAACTTCGCCATGGGCTTCTGATTTCCAGATTCCCCGTGAGAATGCTGCCGCTCCGGCTTCCCGGGGCGGCAGTTCTCCTTATCAACAAAGCGAGTAAAGAGAGGTGGACTTCCCGATGACCAACGCGACCCCTGCGCCGAGAAAGAAGCGCTTCTGGAGTATGGAGCGCAAGCAGAGCGCGGCCGGCTGGGCCTTCCTGCTGCCCGCCACGCTGCTGATCGTCCTGTTCAGCTTCTGGCCGATGTTTCAGGCGTTCCTGACCTCCTTCAAGCGCGGCCTGCCGACGGCGCTGCAGTATTCCGATCCGCTCTACCGCAATTACGCCTACATGCTCAAGGACAAGGTGTTCATCCAGTCCGTCAAGAACACCTTCACCTACCTGATCATCCAGGTGCCGATCATGCTGGTGCTGGCCATCATCTTCGCCACGCTGCTCAACAACCGGGACCTCAAGTTCCGCGGCCTGTTCCGCACCTGCATCTTCCTGCCCTGTGCGACCGGCCTGGTCGCCTACTCCATGATCTTCCGCACGCTGTTCACCTATGACGGCATGGTCAACGCGCTGCTGATGAAGATGGGCGTGATTTCCGAGGCGATCAACTGGCTGAACGATCCGTTCTACGCCAAGGTGGTCATCATCCTCGGCCTGATCTGGCGCTGGACGGGCTACAACATGGTCTTCTACCTCTCCGCCATGCAGGGCATCGAGTATTCGATCTACGAGGCGGCCCGCATCGACGGCGCCAACCAGGTGCAGCAGCTCTTCAAGATCACCATTCCGCTGCTCAAGCCGATCATCCTGGTCACGGCGATCATGTCCACCAACGGCACGCTGCAGCTGTTCGACGAGTCCGTCAACCTGACACGCGGCGGACCGGCGAACATGACCATCACGATGTCGCACTACATCTACAACACGATGTTCACCAAGAACCCGAACTTCGGCTATGCCGCGGCCATGTCCTTCGTCATTCTGGTGATGGTCGCCGTGCTGGCTGCGATTCAGATGAAAGTGGGTGACAAGCGATGAGAGAAGGCGCCATTTCCAAGCACGTTTCCCGGTTCTTCATGTACGCGTTTCTGGTGATCGTCTCCTTCATCTCGGTCTTCCCGCTGTACTGGGCGTTCATCTCCTCCTGCAACAACACCCAGCAGATTCTGGGCGGCAGGATGATCCCCAGCACGCACCTGATGGAAAACCTGCGCAACCTCTTTGCGCAGCAGGACGTGCTCACCGCGCTCAAGAACTCCTTTGCCACGACGCTACTGCAGGTCGTGCTCTCGCTGGCCATCAGCTCCATCGCGGGCTACGGCTTTGAGATCTACCACGACAAGTGGAAGGACCGCGTCATGAGCGTGCTCATGCTGGCGATGATGGTGCCGTTCGTGGCCGTCCTCGTTCCGCTGTTCCAGCTGTTCTCCAAGATGGGCCTGCTCAACACCTGGGTCGCCTTCTTCCTGCCGAGTCTGGCGACGCCGTTTTTGATCATGTACTTCCGCAACAGCGCGCGCACGTTCCCGAAGGATACCATCGAGGCGGCGCGCATCGACGGCCTCAACGAATTCCAGATCTTCGTGCGCATGTTCGTGCCGATGATGAAGCCGACCTACGCGGCCGCGGCGACCATCACGTTCATGAACGCCTGGAACTCCTACCTCTGGCCGAAGGTCATCATGCAGACGAGCAACGCGACCACGATGCCGATGCTCGTCTCCAACCTGATGGGCGGCTACGTCATCGACTACGGCGTGGTCATGGCGGGCGTCACCATCTGCTCGCTGCCGACGGTCATCATCTTCTTCTGCCTGCAGAAGAGCTTTACCAACGCCGTCGCCGGCGCGGTCAAGTAAACAACCTTTTCTGTGTGAAAGGAGGAGGCTGCGTGTCGCAAGGACATGCAGCCCTTTTTTATGACATTCGATGAAAGCAGGCTCTCTTCGCCCGCGTTCTTCGCGGAAAACCGCGTGCGCGCACATGCCGACCACATCGCCTATGCCAGCCGGGAGGAGGCGGCAGCGGGGAAGAGCAGCCTGAGGCTGTCCCTCGCCGGGCTGTGGAAGTTCTTCTGTGCGCAGAACCCCGGGCAGATCATTCCCGGCTTTGAATCGCCGGATTACGACTGCCGCGGCTGGGCGGACATCCCCGTGCCCGCGCACATCCAGATGGAGGGCTACGGCGTGCCGCAGTACGCCAACGTGCAGTATCCCTGGGACGGACGCGAGACGCTCGAGGTGGGCGATATGCCCACGCAGTTCAACCCCGTCGCCTGCTATGTGAAGACCTTCACGCTGCCGCAGGCCATGGAGGGCAGGCGCGTGTTCGTCTCCTTCGAGGGCGCGGAGAGCTGCGTCGCCGTCTGGCTCAACGGGCAGTACGTCGGCTTCAGCTCCGATTCGTTCACCCCGCACGACTTCGAGCTGACGGATTTTCTCGTGCCCGGGGAAAACAAGCTCGCCTGTCGCGTCTATCGCTGGTGCTCCGGCAGCTGGATCGAGGATCAGGACTTCATGCGCTTCTCCGGCCTGTTCCGGGACGTCGTGCTCTACGCCGCGCCCGAGGCGCACATCCGCGACCTGCGCGTCAGGACGCTGCTCGACGACGCGTACTGCGACGCCGTGCTCGCGCTCGACGTCTGGCTCGACGCGCCGCAGGACGCCGTGCTCGACGTGCGGCTGATGGACGGGGAGACGCCCGTGCTCAGCGCGCAGGAGCGGGGCGGCGAAATCGCCCTGCGCCTGCCGGTGAAGGCGCCGCGCCTGTGGAGCGCCGAGCATCCGAACCTGTACACGCTGGAGCTGACCGCGCGCCTTTCGGACGGCACGGCCTGCGAGTTCGTGCGCCAGCGCGTGGGCTTCCGCCGCTTCGAGATCCGCGACGGCGTCATGCAGCTCAACGGCAGGCGCGTGGTATTCAAGGGCGTCAACCGGCACGACTACTGCGCCGAGTTCGGCCGCGCCGCGCGCCCGGAGATGATCCGCCGCGACCTGCTGACGATGAAGCGCAACAACATCAATGCCATCCGCACCAGCCACTATCCCAACCACAGCGCGCTCTACGCCCTGTGCGACGAGCTGGGCCTGTACGTCATCGACGAGAACAACATGGAATCCCACGGCGTCTGGGATCAGGTGCTCAAGGGGAACAAGCCGAAGGACTACACGCTGCCCGGCGACCGGATGGACTGGCTCGACATCCTGCTCGACCGCGTGAACTCCACCTATCAGCGCGACAAGAATCACCCATGCGTGCTGATGTGGAGCTGCGGCAACGAGTCCTCCGGCGGCAGGGTCATTCAGGCGATGAGCGACCTGTTCCGCTCCCTCGACGATACGCGTCTGGTGCACTACGAGGGCGCGTACCGCATTCCCTCCTTCCCGGAGGAGAGCGACGTCGTGAGCACGATGTACATCCCCGCGGCGGAGATCCGCGGGTACCTCGCGCAGCACCGGGACAAGCCGTACATCCTCTGCGAGTATGCGCACGCGATGGGCAACTCTACCGGCGCGCTGCACAAGTACACCGACTACGCCTACGAGGAGCCGCTCTTCCAGGGCGGGTTCATCTGGGACTTCATCGACCAGACCGTGCGCACGAAGAACCGCTTCGGGCAGACGCGCTACGCCTACGGCGGCGACTTCGGTGAGCACCCGAACGACGGCAACTTCTGCGGCAACGGCATCGTCTACAGCGACGGCAGCGAGAGCCCGAAGATGCAGGAGGTGCGCTTCTGCTACCGGGACATCGACTGCGAGGTCGGCATGGACCGCGTGACGGTCCGCAACCGCTTCCTGTTCACCGCGACCTCCGCGTACGCTTGCACCGTCACGCTCGCGCGGGACGGCGTGACGATCGCCGAGGCGCCGCTTGAAACCGACGTGCCGCCGCTGGGCGAGGCCGTCTATGACCTGCCCTTCCCGGTGCAGACGCAGCCGGGCGAGTACGCCGTGACCGTCTCCTTCCGCCTGCGCGAGGACACGCTCTGGGCGCAGCGCGGGCATGAGATCGCCTTCGGGCAGGGCGTCTACACGGTCGCCGCGCCGCAGGCGCACGCATGCCGGCACAAGCCGCTGCGCTTCGTCCGCGGCGGACTGAACTTCGGCGTAGTGGGCGAGGACTTCGACGTGCTGTTCTCCTCGCTGAGCAACGGCCTCGTCTCCTACCGCTATGGCGGGAAGGAGCTGCTGCGCTCCATCCCGATGCCCAACTTCTGGCGCGCTCCGACCGACAACGACAACGGCTGCCAGATGCCCGCGCGCTATGGCCAATGGAAGCTGGCCTCGCTCTACGCCTCGCTGCGCACGCCGGGCGACGCACAGGACCCGGTGATCGCCGAAAACCCGGACGGCTCCGCCACCGTGCGCTTCCACTATCCGCTGCCGACCACGCCCGCGGCCGCCTGCGACGTGACCTACACCGTCCATCCCTGCGGCAGGGTGGACGTGCTGCTGACATACGACCCGGTGCCGGGCCTGCCGCCGATGCCGGAGTTCGGTATGATGCTGAAGCTCGACGCGGACTGTGATCAGCTGCGCTGGTACGGCATGGGGCCGGGAGAGTGCTATGTGGACCGCTGCCACGGCGCGCGGCTCGGCATCCACCGCACGACGGCGAAGGACAACGTCGCGCACTACCTCGTCCCGCAGGAGTGCGGCAACCGCACCGGCGTGCGCTGGGCGGAGGTGACGGACTATCGCGGCCGCGGCCTGCGCTTTGAGAGCAGCGTGCCGATGGACTTCTCCGTGCTGCCCTACACGCCGCACGAAATGGAGTGCGCGGCGCATGAGGACGAGCTGCCGCCCATCCACTACACGGTGGTGCGCGCGGCGCTGCGCCAGATGGGCGTCGGCGGCGACGACAGCTGGGGCGCGCGCACGCATGAGGAATACCTCGTGGACGTGACCAGGCGCCTCGAGTTTGGCTTCAGCTTCCGGGGCGTGATTTAGGGTGATTCGGGAAAAAACGGGAAAACAGGCGTGACCTGACGGCGAAGAGGCGGCGGGAATTTTCCCCCTCCTCTTCGCTTTTGGTGTTTTTCCCGCGTCCGCGGTTCATTTTCCGTTTTTTTCCTTCCCTTTTTCTTTTTCATGTTCCGGCCTTTGTGTTCCGGTTGCAAGTTGGGCATATTTCTGCTATGATCTTATGCAGAATCCGCACCATACGGAGGATCAGCCCATGAATCTGTTCGATATTCTCGGCCCGGTGATGGTCGGCCCCAGCAGCTCGCATACCGCGGGCGCCGTGCGCATCGGCCGCATCGCCCGCCGCCTGCTCGGCGAGGGCACGCCCCGCCGCGCCGTCATCACCCTCTCCGGCTCGTTCGCCGCCACCGGCCGCGGCCACGGCACCGACCGCGCGCTCGTCGCGGGCCTGCTGGGCATGCAGCCGGACGACGAGCGCATTGCCCGCAGCTTCTTCGTCGCCGCCGACAAGGGCATGGATTTCCGCTTCGAGAACGCCAACCTGCGCGGCGAGCATCCCAATACCGCGCGCCTTTCGCTGACCGGCAGGAGCGGGCGGCAGATGAGCCTCGTCGCCTCCTCGCTGGGCGGCGGGCGCATCACGGTCGTCGAGCTCGACGGCCTGCGCGTGCGCTTCTCCGGCGACCTGCCGACGCTCATCGTGCAAAACCGCGATCAGCCCGGCCATGTCAGCGACGTGGCCAGCATGCTCGCCAGCAACGGCGTGAACATCGCCACCCTCCAGCTTTACCGCGATCACCCCGGCGGCAACGCGGTCATGGTCATCGAGATCGACAAGGCCGTGCCGCAGGCGGGCATCGACTGGCTCAAGCGGGTGGAGGGCATCAACGGCGTGACCTTTTTGAATGTGGAGGAGGATGCGGATGGCGATTGAATCGCTGCAGGCGCTGATGGACGCGGCGCGGGAGCGCGACCTGGTGGAGGTCATCATCTCGGACGACTGCGTGGAGCGCGGAGCCTCGCGCGAGGACTCGCTGGCGCGCATGCGGGCGCTGTACGCGGCCATCCGGCGCTCGAGCGCGGGCTATGACCCGTCGCTGCGCTCGCAGAGCGGCATGGTCGGCGGCGACGGCGCGAAAATGCGCGCATACGTCGCCCGGGGCAGGACCATCTGCGGGGACTACGCGGGGCAAGTCATCGCGCAGGCGCTGGAGATGGGCGAGAGCAACGCCTGCATGAAGTGCATCGTCGCTGCGCCGACGGCGGGCAGCTGTGGCGTGCTCCCGGCGGTGCTGCTGCCGTATCAGCGGCGCGAGGGGCTGGACGACGAGACGATGGTGCGCGCGATGTACGTCGCGGGCGCCGTCGGGCAGGTGATCGCGGAGAAGGCGTCGATCGCGGGCGCGGCGGGCGGCTGTCAGGCGGAGATCGGCACGGCGAGCGCGATGGGCGCGGCGGCGCTGTGCTATCTGGCCGGGGGCGATGCGCAGGCGGTCTGCCACGCGGCGGCGATGGCGCTCAAGAGCCTGATGGGCCTGGTCTGCGACCCGATCGCGGGCCTGGTGGAGGTGCCGTGCGTCAAGCGCAACGCGGCAGGCGCGATGATCGCGATGACGAGCGCGGACATGGCGATGGCGGGCATCCGCTCGGCGGTGCCGCCGGACGAGGTGATTCTGGCGATGCGCGAGGTCGGCGACAAGATGGACGAATCCCTGCGCGAGACGGGGCTGGGCGGCGTCGCCGGCACGCCCTTCGGACAGAAGGTCAGCAAGAAGATGCTCCGCACGTCGGAGCAGTGATGCCGCTCTGAGAAAAACGGGCCATAGGCGCGAAGCGAGGAAGAGGTCCCCCAGACTCCTTCCTCGCTTCGTGCTTATGGCCCGTTGCCTTGCGCGTTATTCCTTCTCCTCCGGCGTGTCCCCGAAGCTCTCGTCCGCCAGCAGCTCGCGCAGCCTCCTGTCCGGCGCTGTCTCGTCCGTGTCCGGAATGTGCAGCTCGATGTGGTCGCCCGGCTCCTCAAGCGCTACCACCTTCGTGCTCGCCGTCTCGCCCGTCACCGCAAAGCGCACTGCCACGTCCGCGCGCCCCTGGAAGTGCATCGGGATCAGAATCTTCGGCTTCACCGTCATCACAAAGTAGCCCGCGCCCGCGTCGTACATGCTCCCCTGCCGCGGATCGACCGGGAAAAACGCCACGTCGATGATCTGCTTGGGGATCGGCTCCACACAGGCGTAAAACGCCTTTTCCGCCTCCTCGATCTCCGTGATCGAGCTCTCGTCCCGCCAGTGCCACAGGTTCAGATCGCCCGCGTGGAACAGCGTGATGCCCGCGCACGTCACCAGGAACGAGACGCCCGCGTCCGTCGAGCCGAACGCCCGCACGCTGACCGGGCCGAAGCCCTGCTCATCGCCCGGGGACATGCGCACGCCGCGGTACGGCTCGGGCACGTCCTCACCCACGATGTACACCGCGTTCTCCCCGCACAGGCCGTAGATCGTCTCGGAGAAGTGGTCGTCATGCCCGTGGCTGACGAAGACGTACAGCTTGCGGAACGCGGAAAGATCCCCGCGGTCCGGCAGCACGCGCCGGTCCTGCCCGTGCTCGCTCGCGTCAAAGAGCAGGCCGATGTCGCCCAGCGCAACGAGGAAGCCGCTGCCTCCCAGATAGGTGACTCCAATGTCCTTCATACTGCCGTACGCGCTCCTTTTCTTCGTCATTGAGCGGCCCAAGCGCCTGTGCGCCGCGCCACATCACCATATCCATTTTATCCTTTTTTATCCACTTGTCAATCGTTTACTCCTATTTTCATCCATTCATGCTCCATTTTTGCCCGATTATAGCCGGTATTCAACCGTCTATGCACCACTCAAATGCCGAAATCTGTCGAATCGTGTATGCCGTCCTCCGCCAGCTCCACCACGCGGCTGAACACCGCCTGCGCGAAGAGCCTGTCGTGGGAGACGGCGACGATGCAGCCGGGATAGTCCGCAAACAGCGCGCGCACCACCGGCCCGGACAGCGGCGAGAGGTTGCGCGTCGGCTCATCGAGCAGCAGCACATCGGGTTGGCGCTGCGCCATCATCAGGAACATCAGCTTCGCCTTCTGTCCGCCGGAGAGAGAGGCGGCCGGGTGCTCCATCTCTTCCGGGGTGAACTTCATCGAGCCGAGCGCGACGCGATTGCGGGTCGTCTCCTCCTTTTCCCCCGTGATGGAAAGCAGCTCCACGGGCGTGCGGGTCAGGTCGAGCAGGTCGCACGGGTCCTGCGGCATGTAGAAGACGCGCAGGTCGCCGCGCGCCCGCAGCCCCTCCCACAGCGCGCGCAGCAGCGTCGATTTGCCCACGCCGTTTCTGCCGGTGATGAGCACCTTTTCCCCGGCGCGCACCTGCAATCGCACGTCCCGGCAGAGCACGCGCCCGCCCGCGCACAGCTGCGGCAGGCTCGCATCGATCACCACCTTGCCTGCGGGCTGGGCCTCGCAGGTGAGCTTCGCGAAGATCGCCTCCTCGCTCTCGGGCATTTCGGTCAGGCCATCCCGCTCGCGCTCAAAGCGCCGGCCCATGGACATGACCGCGTGCATCTTCTTTTTGAGCAGCCGTCCTCCGGCGGGGTCCTGCCGGGAGATGGCGTTCTGGTCGCGCTCCACCTTGCGGCGGATGTCCTCGTAGCGGCGCAGCTTTGCGTCGAACTCCTCGCGCTCCTTGCGCGCGACCTGCTCCTGATGCGCCATGCCCGAAGACCGCGTGCGCACGAACGTCGCATAGTCCGTGCGCCAGACGCTCGCGCGGGGCATCTGCCGCCTGCGCAGGCGCTCGAGCAGAATGATCACATTCGCTGCGCGCCCGAGCAGCACCTCGTCGTGGGAGACGAACACGGTCGGGATCCCGCACCGGCACAGGAAGTCCTGAAGCCAGCGCACGGAGGCGAGATCGAGGTCGTTGGTCGGCTCGTCGAGCAGCAGCAGCGCGGGCTTTTCCATCAGGATGCGCGCCATCTGCAGCTTGACGCGCTCCCCGCCGGAGAAGCGCGAAAGCGTCTGTGCGCTGTAAAAGACGTCCTGCGGCAGGCCCATCTCCCGCGCCAGACCGGCCAGCTCGCGCGGCGTCTGGTCAAAGAAGACGGGGCTGTCCGCGAAATATTCGTAGGCGCTCTTTTCCCGCTCGCAGGCGGGCAGCTCCTGGGGCAGGTAGCCCCGCGCGCCGGTGACGAGCACCTGCCCCTCGCAGGTGACGTAGGGCACGTCCTGCCCGGCCAGCAGGCGCAGCAGCGTCGATTTGCCGTTGCCCTCCTCGCCGATGAGCGCGGCGCGGTCGCCTGCGCGCAGCGTGAAGCTCAGGTCCGAGATGAGCGGCGTGAGGTCCTTGTCATGATAGACAGAGAGGTTTCTGATTTCCAGCATAGAAGCTCCTTTGCAAAACAAAATCCGCCCCCGGCGGCTGCCGGAGACGGAATATGCGCATGCAAACAGACGCCCGCCCGGGCGGGAACGCGCAGCGCTTCCGTTTTCCGTGCAGCACAAACAACGCCCGAAGGGCGTCCCCGCGCATCGCCGGGGCCTGTGCACACAAAAACGAAATCACTTGCGCATGGTCAACGCTTCACCTCGTCTGTCGATTTGGAGAAATGATAGCACATTGTCTGAAGACTGTCAAGCATATTGTGCGTTTTTGCGCCCTGACCGCGCGCAATTTTGGTCTGTTTGGGCTTGACAGCGGTGTGCACGTCCCGTATAATTTCTCACAGTGTTAGCAAAAGGAGGCAGACATGACGAATTACACGGCTCTGGCGCAGGAGATGCTCCTCGCGCTGGACAAAAACCGCTGTCAGCCGCCGCACGAGGAGCTCTCCCAGACCATGCGCGGGGAGATGGCCGTGCTGCGGCTGCTGGCCGGGGAAAAGCGGCAGCTGCTGGCCGGGGAAATCAGCAGGGGGCTGGGCATGACCACCTCGCGCATCGCCGCGGTGCTCAACAGCCTCGAAAGGAAAGGAATGATCATCCGCTGCGCCGATCCCGGCGACAGGCGGCGCGTCGTGGTCCGCCTGACGCCGTCCGGAGAGGACTTCTGCCTGGCCCGCCGAAGGGACGCGGAACGGGACTTTGCACATCTGCTGGAACGGCTGGGCGAGGAGGACGCCCGGCAGTTCGTTCATCTGCTGGGACGGGTGTTCGCGATCCTTTCCGAGGAGCGCGGCGCCTGCCGCCGTCAAGGAGGAACCCTATGAGCCAAAAAGAGAAAAAACGAATGACCGGCCTTCGGCTGGCCGGGGAGATCCGCCAGTACAAAAAGGACGCGCTGCTCTCCCCGCTGTTCACCATCCTGTGCGTCATCCTGGAAATCCTGATCCCCTACAAGACCGCCGCCATCATCGACGAGGGCATCGCCGTGGGCGACATGCGCCGCGTCGCGGTCATCGGCGCGCAGATGCTGGTCATGGCGCTGCTGGCGGCCGTCTGCGGCGTCAAGGCCGGACAGCACAGCGCCCGCGCGAGCACGGGCTTCGCCTGCAACCTGCGCGAGGACATGTTCAAAAACATCCAGACGTTCTCGTTCTCCAACATCGACCGCTTCTCCACCGCCGGCCTGGTCACCCGCATGACTACCGACGTGAGCAACGTGCAAAACGCCTTCCAGATGATGCTCATGATGTTCACCCGCGCCCCTGTGACGCTCATCGTCGCGCTGGTCATGGCGCTCTCCATCAACGCAAAGCTCTCCATGGTCTTTCTGGTCGTCATGGCGGTGCTGCTGGTGATGATCGTCGTGCTCATCCCGAAGGCCATGCGCTACTTTAAGCAGATGTTCCGCAAGTATGACGTCATCAACGCCGTCATCAAGGAGAACGTCGGCGCCATCCGCGTGGTCAAGGCGTTCGTGCGCGAGGAGCACGAGAACGACAAATTCAAACATGCCGCCGACGACCTCTACGACAACTCCGTCGCCGCCGAGCGCATCATGTCCCTGAGCAACCCGGTCATGATGGGCAGCGTCTATACCTGCATCCTGCTCATCTGCTGGTTCGGCGCGCAGATGATCGTCGGGCGCACCGGGCTGACCACGGGCGAGCTGACGAGCCTGCTTTCCTACGTCATGAACATCCTGATGAGCCTGATGATGCTCTCCATGGTGTTCGTCATGATCACCCAGTCCGCCGCCGCGATGCAGCGCATCGAGGAGGTGCTCGATGAGCAGGCCGACATCACCGCGCCGGAAAACGCGCGCACGCAGGTCGCCGACGGCTCCATCGACTTTGAGCACGTCTCCTTCTCCTACGGCGGGAAGGACGGAAAGCCCGTGCTTTCGGATATCGACCTGCACATCCGATCCGGTGAAACCATCGGCATCATCGGCGGCACCGGCTCCTCGAAGTCGAGCCTGGTCAGCCTCATCTCCCGCCTGTACGACGTGACCGGCGGCTGCGTGAAGGTCGGCGGCTGCGACGTGCGCGAATACGACCTCGACACCCTGCGCGACGCCGTCTCCGTCGTGCTGCAAAAGAACGTCCTCTTCTCCGGCACGATCCTCGACAACCTGCGCTGGGGCAACGAGCAGGCCACCGAGGCGCAGTGCCGCGAAGCCTGCCGCCTCGCCTGCGCCGACGAGTTCATCGAGCGCATGCCCGAGGGCTACAACACCCGCATCGAGCGCGGCGGAACGAACGTCTCCGGCGGCCAGAAGCAGCGCCTGTGTATCGCCCGCGCGCTGCTCAAGCAGCCGAAGGTGCTCGTGCTCGACGACTCCACCTCCGCCGTGGACACCGCGACGGACGCGAAGATCCGCGCCGCGATGCGCACGCACATCCCCGGCACGACCAAGATCATCATC
The DNA here is from genome assembly GCA_945928315.1 of uncultured Clostridia bacterium. Classification (GTDB taxonomy): domain Bacteria; phylum Bacillota; class Clostridia; order Christensenellales; family Aristaeellaceae; genus Ventricola. The sequence goes on along the minus strand of CAMENN010000011.1, from coordinate 10,787 downwards.
GCGCAGCGCATCTCCTCCGTGGAGGATGCCGACCGCGTGCTGGTGCTCGACAACGGCCGCGTCAGCGGCTTTGACACGCCGGAAAACCTCATGCGGAACAACCCGATCTATCAGGAGGTCGCCCTCAGCCAGCAGGGCGCGGGCGACTTCGACGAAGCAGCCATGAAGGACCCGAAAGGCGGTGAGCAGTGATGCACGGACCCGGACCGCATCGCGCCATGAAGAACGCCGGCAAGCCCGGCGCCAAAAACCCCGGCAGGACGCTGCGCCGCATCTTCTCCGAAATTCTCGCGCACTACAAGCTGCATTGCCTGCTCGTGGTGATCTGCATCATCACCACGGCGGTGGTCAACGTGCGCGGCACCCTCTTTCTGCAGACTCTGATCGACGGGTACATCCTGCCGATGACGCAGCAGCAGTCCGCGGACTTCGGCCCGCTGCTCTCCGCCATCCTGCGCATCGCCGCGGTGTACGCCATCGGCGTATTCACAGCATGGGCCGGCAACTACCTGATGATCTTCGTCTCCCAGGGCACGCTGCGCAACCTGCGCCTGCGCCTGTTTGACAAGATGGAGCGCCTGCCCATCAAGTACTTCGACACCCACGCCCACGGCGACGTGATGAGCGTCTACACCAACGACATCGACACCATGCGCCAGATGATCTCCCAGTCGATGCCCCAGCTCATCTCCAGCGCCGTGACGATCGTGAGCGTCATGACCTCCATGATCATCCTCAACGTCCCGATGACGCTGCTCACGCTGATGATGGTCGCGCTGATGCTCTTCGTCTCCATGACCCGCGTGCGCAAGTCCGGTGGCTTCTTCGTCAAGCAGCAGCGCGACCTGGGCGCGGTCAACGGCTACATCGAGGAGATGATGGACGGCCAGAAGGTCGTCAAGGTCTTCTGCCACGAGGAGGAAGCCATCAGCGAGTTCAATGCCCTCAACGGGCGCCTGCGCGAGAGTGCCAACAGCGCCAACCGCATCGCCAACACGATCATGCCCGTCAACATGGCGCTGGGCAACGTGAGCTACGTGCTGTGCGCCGTGACCGGCGGGTTGCTGGCCTCCCACGGCTATCTGGGGCTGACCATCGGCACGCTCGTCTCCTTCCTCACGCTCAACAAGAGCTTCAACCAGCCGATCAACCAGGTCTCCCAGCAGAGCAACTCCATCATCATGGCGCTGGCCGGCGCCGAGCGCGTGTTCGCCCTGCTCGACGAGGAGCCGGAAAAGGACGAGGGCTACGTCACGCTCGTCAACGCCCGCAGGAATCCGGACGGCACGCTCAGCGAGTGCAGGGAGCGCACCGGCCTTTGGGCCTGGAAGCACCCGCACAAGGCCACCGGCGAGACGGAATACGTGGAGCTGCGCGGCGACATCGTGATGGACGGCGTGGACTTCGGCTACACGGACGACAAGCTGGTGCTGCACGACGTGAAGCTCTACGCCACGCCGGGCCAGAAGATCGCCTTTGTCGGCTCCACCGGCGCGGGCAAGACGACCATCACCAACCTGATCAACCGCTTCTACGACATTCAGGACGGCAAGATCCGCTACGACGGCATCAACATCAACAAGATCCGCAAGGACGACCTGCGCCGCTCGCTGGGCATCGTTTTGCAGGACACGCACCTGTTCACCGGCACGGTCATGGACAACATCCGCTACGGGCGGCTGGACGCCACGGACGAGGAGTGCATCGCCGCGGCGAAGCTGGCCAACGCGGACAGCTTCATCGAAAAGCTGCCGCAGGGCTATGAGACGCTGCTCACCGGCGACGGCGGCAACCTCTCGCAGGGCCAGCGCCAGCTGCTGGCGATTGCGCGCGCGGCCGTAGCCGACCCGCCTGTGCTGATCCTCGACGAGGCGACGTCCTCGATCGATACGCGCACGGAGTCACTGGTGCAGGCGGGCATGGACTCGCTGATGAAGGGCCGCACGACGTTCGTGATCGCGCACAGGCTCTCGACGGTGCGCAACTCGGACTGCATCATGGTGCTCGAGCAGGGACGCATCATCGAGCGCGGCACGCACGATGAGCTGATCGCCCAGCACGGCAAGTATTACCAGCTCTATACGGGTGACTTCTCGGAGAGCGCATAAGCCGCCTGAAGTCACGGAAAGCTGCCCCGTTCCTTCGCGAATGGGGCGGCTTTCTTCATCCCGTCGTCCAAATGAAAAATTCCCCCTATGAAAATCCCGCGCAATGCGGTACAATAGAGGACGAATTCCCAAAGGACAGGACGTGGACCATGTTTTCTTTAGTATCCCCCCAGGCAGAGCACCTGATCGTATTCGACCTCGAATGGAACCAGAGCAGCTATACCCCCAACCACCGCATGCCGCATGAGATCATCGAAATCGGCGCGTGCCGCGTGAACAGGGATTATCAGGTGACCGGCACCTTCAGCGCGGTCATCCGGCCCCGCGTGTACAAAAAGCTCGACAAGCACATCCGCTCCGTCACCGGCATCACCGAGGAGGAGCTCGCGCAGGGCCGCCCCTTCTCCGACGTGTTCGGCGAGTTCATCCAGTGGTGCGGCGAGGACGCCCAGCTGTGCACCTGGGGCCGTGACGACTTCCCCGTGCTGCGGCGCAACGCCGCGTTTTTCATGACGCCGATGCCCTTCGAGCCGCCCATCGACGCCCAGCTCGTCTTCGCGCACGCCTGCCTGCACAGCGCGCACCAGCAGATGAACCTGCACAACGCGCTGGAAACCATGCAGATCACCGTGGATGTGCCGGCCCACCGCGCCGTGTATGACGCGCAGTGCACCGCCGCGCTGCTCGCCTCCATCGACGGGGCCGTGCGCGCCATGGACGACGCCCAGCGCGCCCAGCTTGAGCGCACGCTGCTGCGCGAAAAGCGCATCGCCGCCTCCTCGCTGCGCTCCATGCCCACGCGCTACGTCTACCAGAGCGACGCGCTGGCCGACACCCGGCTGATGGCGGTCGAGTGTCCTGCCTGCGGACGGCGCATGGCGTTTGACACGCCGTGGTTTGACGGCGGGCGGGAGAAGTATCTGGCGCTGGCCCGCTGCCCGCAGCACGGCATCGCCTATTGCCAGATGCACTTCAAGCGCATTCCGGCGGGTACGCTGATCATGCATCAGCGCGTCTACGCCGCCGACGAGGAGCAGATTGCCGATGTGCGCGAGGGCTACCGGCTCTATCAGCTGATTCCGCCCAGAAAGCGGCATCACCGGCTGAGCATGGAGGAGCAGGTCAAAAAGGCGGGCACGGTGCAGGAATGAGCCGGGTGTGACGTCCGGAAAAGAGAATCAGAAAGGCTGCCGCAGCGGAAGCATTTGGCAGCTTCTTTTGATATTGTTTTGCGTCTGCATGCTTTATGCAGCGCGAAGCGAAGCGGGGTCAAGGGGACCGGAGCCTGCCGACGCTTGTGACGGATGAAGGCGGACGGAGTGTCGGGAATCGCGAGGAGCGCCATTCATGGCGCGACTATGTGAGTTTCCTGGGCTCGCGCCACTGAGCAGGTTTGGGACCGGAGCCGAGCGCGCCCTGTGGGCGAAAAAGCGAGGCGGAGCGTCTGGAAACGGAAAGGAGGCCTGTCATGTCGTTAGGTGAGATGAGCCTGTACGGCGGCGCGATGATTCTGGTGGCGGCGCTTTTGCGCCTGCTGCTGAGGGACCGCCTGCCCCGGCGCATGTACGTCGCGCTGTGGGATCTGGCGATGCTCCGGCTGCTCGTGCCATTCCGGCTGCCCGCGCTCACCTCGGTGCAGCGCGTCGTGCAGGTTGCCGCACCCGTATGGGCGCAGGCGGTTCCGCAGACGCTTGCATCCGGTGCGGAGGCGCTAGCAGGGGACGTTGCTCCGGCGGCGCAGGCCGGATTTCCGTGGAAAGCGGCGCTGCTTGCCCTGTGGCTGACCGGCGCGCTGATTCTGGCCGTCCGCTTTGCGCGGCTGTATGCCCGCGGGCGGCGCGTGCTGGCGGAATCGCTGCCGTGCGCGTAGCCGCAGGTTGAGGCGTTTATGGGAGCGCACAATCTGCGCCGCACGGTGCGCGTGCGCCTGAGCAGCCGGATTGCCTCGCCGGTGGCCTTCGGCGTGCTTCGCCCGGTCATCCTGCTGCCAGCGTCCATGAACACAGGTGATGCGGAAACGCTGCACTTTGTGCTGCTGCACGAGTGGCATCACATCCGCGCACTGGACGCGCTGCGCAAGCTGGCGGCGGCCGCGTGCCTCTGCCTGCACTGGATGAACCCGACGGTCTGTGGGATGTTCCTCCTCGTCAACCGGGACATGGAGCTGCTGTGCGACGAGCGCGTGCTGGCCCGGAAGGGCCGGGAGGCGCGAAGGGCCTACGCGATGACGCTGCTTCGCATGGAGGAGGAGCGCCAGCGGGTTTCGCCCTCGGCCAGCGGCTTCAGCATGAATGCGCTGGAAGAGAGGATCAAAGCGATGACAAGGATGAAACGACGCGGCGCGGCCCCCGTGCTGGCTGCGGTGATGATCGTGGGCGGCACTGCCGCTGCGCTGGCGACGAGCGCCCCGCAGGACGCGGTCGCCCATGCCGGGCAGGTCGAAGATGCGGCGACGCAGGACGTCGAATGGTGGACGGCGGAGGCGTACGAGGTCTACATGGAGGAACAGCGCGCGGCGCTTGCGCAGATGGTCGCGGCGGGCGACTGGGGCTGCACGCAGACGGACGGCTGGTTCCAGTGGACGCAGGAGCGGATGGACGAGACGATGGCTGTGCATGCTGACATCCTCGGCGAGCTTCGCCGCGGGGTGAGGGTGTCCAGGGCTGTGAACGGTACGGGGGAAATCGGAATCCAGCTGATGCAGAGCATCCCGGAGGACGGTGCGCAGGACGCCGCCGCCGAGGATACCGCCGTGGCAGCTGCCGGGAGCAGGACTCCCGAACTCTCGAAGGAAACGTGGGCGAAGGAGCTTGCCCGGTACGCGCCCTACGGCCTCGGCTACGACGAGGCGACGAAGCGCCTCACGTTTGGCGGGCGCATCGTGCGCGTGTTCGAGGACATGTGGCCCATCGGTCCGGGGATGGAGTCTGGCACGGTCATGCAGTTCCCGGACGGCGAGGTGGACGTGTACGGCGTGCGCGACCTGAGCGCGCCCATCGTGCGCAACGCCGACGGCTCGTTCGATCCGAGCGGCACGCTGCTGGGCCTGCGCGAGGCGACGAAGGAGGAGTTTGACGCGCGCACGCGGGAAATGGGCCGGTGAAAGACGGATCAATCAGCAAAGCCGCCGGGTATCTGCCCGGCGGCTTTCTGTGTGCCTGCCTGATATGGAGCGGCTCATTCCGCCTGAACCAGCGCCCCGAAGTAGCTCCGCATCTGCTCATCGCTGAGCCCGAAGGCGCGCTGCGCACTCTGCACCATGGTGGCCACGCGGTCGCTTCCCTCGCTCAGGACGAAGTCCCGCAGAAACTGCACATGCTCCTGCCAGCCCTCATAGGTGCCGTTCCAGCGCTCGTAGTTGTAGACGATGTCGTGATCGATCTGCGCCGCCATGCCGTCGATGTGCGCGATCACCCGCTCCGGCGCGTAGGTGTTGTTCAGATGCCAGACAAGACATCTGATCATCTGATCTTTGAAGCCCTCGTTCTCGAGCAGCGCGTTGATGATCACCGTGTTGAGCGCGGAGGTGTCGCTGACCTTGCCGATCATCTGGTGAAGCGCGGCGGGCTGCGTGCCGAAGCCCCAGTCGATGTCGAAGTTCACGATGCGCCACAGCCCGTCCCCGCCCCGCGAGCGCACATGGCGGATGTTGGCATAGTCGCGGTCGCCCGTGTAGGCGCGCGCGATATAGTAATCCATGAAGCTCTCCAGGCAGATCCGGCTGGCCACATGGTCAAAGTTTTCCTGAACCGAGAGATCGTTGTTCCGGCAAAAGCGCATCAGCGCCTGCCAGTCGTCCCGCGTGCCGTGCTCCACCTTCGACCAGCCGTTGATCATGTCGATGTCCGATTCCTCCCCGCCCAGGCAGGAGGCGGCAAACGCGTCCGTCACGCGCTCGCGGATGTAGTAGAGGCCGAAGTATTCCCCGTCGATGAACAGGTTGACCGGCCTGTAGTGCTGATAGAGCACCTCCGGCATGGTCTCGGCCGTGAGCGATGTGAGCATCTCGTCGCGGAAAAACGCCCGGTTCTGGTCCTCCGAGCCGCAGCGCAGCACCAGCGAATGGAAGGACGTGACCGGGGAATCCTCAAACACCCTGTACTCGAGGCGGCTCGTGCCGTATTTGGCCCGGAAGCGCACGGAGAAGCTCTTCTTGCTCAGCTCGCGGCTGCCCTGCCCGTGGATCTTGAGGCCGCAGTCCACGCTGAACTTCGTCTCGCCGTCCTCGATGAGCGTCAGGTTGATGGCCGCCTCCCTGTAGCGCTTTTCGTACTGCTCGTAGATGCCGCCGGAGCCGAGGATGGCGCCCGGTTCGCCGCTGATGCACAGCAGCGGGAGCTCGTACTTCTCCGCGTCAAACAGGTAATGATAGGTCGCCGTGTCGGACCAGAGCGCATCCTGCGCCAGCGCGCGCACGCGGAGCACGCAGCTCTTCCCGATGGTGATGGGCGTGCCGTCGTAGCGGGCGCTCTTTTCCGTGGGCGTTTTGCCGTCCAGCGTGTAGTAGATGGCCCCCTCGCCGCTGAGCGTCACGGAGGCGGGGCCGGCAAGCGCGCCGCTGGGCAGGCTGGCCTGCGGCGTTGCGGTGACGCTCTGCGCGCCCTCCGGGTTCGGCTTGCCGATGGACGGCGTCTCGAAGTAGCACAGCGCATCCCCGCTGCGGCCGTAGGAGGTGTCCGGCTGAAGCGGCGGCACGTACAGCGCGTCGATGCACTGCCCGTCCCCGTCGCTCAGATAGAGCGTCTCGCCGTCGGCGGACACCTTGAACGGCGCCTCATTTCCCTTCCCGCTGCCGGAGGCCTGCACCACATAGCACTTGCCCGGCTCGAGCGTGACATCCGGCAGCTGCCAGAGCAGCAGCTCCTTCTTCTTGTCGGAGAGATAGAAGCCGTTCAGGCGGACGGCTTCCTGCCCGATGTTCTGGAGCTCGATGAGGTCGTTGTATTCGTCATCCTGCGGCAGGAGGCTGCTGTTGGAGGAGACGACCTCGCTGATAACCAGCGTCTGCCCGGCGGCAATCGACGCGCGGTACGCCGCCGCCCCCTCCCGCGTATTGGCATAGCCGGGCGAGGGCTGCAGCGTGAGGCCGTGCTCTGCCTGCCAGACGCTGTCCTCCATGGCGGGCAGCTCGACCGCGTCGCACAGCGTGCCGTCGCGGTGGAACAGGCTGAGCGAGCAGCCCTCCTTGGGCAGATGCAGGTCCGACAGATCGACGTCGCAGATCAGCAGCGCATAGCTGTCCGGCGCGAGCGTGACGTCCGGCAGCGGGCAGGAGAACGGTTCGTCCTCGTCCCGCGTCAGAAAGAAGTCGGAGAGCAGCACGGCGCTGTCCCCGCCGTTGTACAGCTCGATGTAGTCGTGAAAGCCCTGCGCCCACTCCGCGTCGTTGTTGCTCTGGGCCTCGCTGATGAACAGCTCGTAGGAGGCCTCCTCGGCAAGGGCGCCGCAGACGGCAAGCGCCGCCAGCAGGCCTAGCAAAAAGGCGCACCCAAGGCGCCTGAAAGCACCGTTGACCATGAACATGCTTCCCTTCATCCGTTTTGGGGGGCGTATCCGCGCATCGCGTATGCCACATTGTACAACGGCCGGCTTTTGACTGTCAATAGAGGAAGGCCGCCCGGCGCTTGCCGGACGGCCTTTCGATGCGGTTGTGTGCGGGGCCTTACGCGCCCTCGCCGGACTCTCCGCCCTCAGCAGCGGGCGCGGGCTCGGGCTCGGGCGCAGGTTCCGGATCAGGCGCAGGCGCCGGATCAGGCGCGGGGGCCGGATCGGGTTCGGCTGCCGGTGCGCTGCCGGAGTCGCCGGAGCTGCCGGAGTCACCGGAGCTGCCGGAATCGCCGGAGCTGCCGGTATCGCCCGTGCTGCCGGAGTCGCCGGAACTGCCGGAGCTGCCGGAGTCACCGGAGCTGCCGGAGTCACCGGAGCTGCCGGTATCGCCCGTGCTGCCGGAATCGCCCGTGCTGCCGGAGTCACCGGAGCTGTCGGAGCTGCCGGTATCGCCCGTACTGCCGGAATCGCCTGTACTGCCGGTATCACCAGCATCCCCGGCATTGCCGGTATCCCCGGTGTCGCCGGTATCGCCCGTATCACCGGTGTCTTCGCCCTGCTCAGGCGTCTCGGGCGCGGGGGTGTCGGTGGGCGCGGGGGTGTCAGTGGGGGCGGGGGTGACGGTCGCCTCGGGCGTGGCGGTCGGGGTCGGGGACGGGCTGGGTGTCGCGGTGGCCTTCGGCTTCTTCACCTGCGTGGAGGTCGTCGTCTCCGCCGTGCCGCTGCCGATGATCAGGCGCTGCTCCTGCGGCGTCACGCTGCCCGCGATGGCCGCCTCGGACACCACGATGACCGGCTGCTCGTTGTCCACGATCTGGATGAACGTCTTGCCGACCTTCATGGGGACCTCCTCGCCGTTTTCATCGAGGAAGATCATGCGGCTTTCGAGGTTGGCGGTCTCCGTGCAGTCGCGCACCCAGGTGCCGCGGATGTACCGGCCGTTCTGGAAGATCTCGCAGACGCCCTCGCCGTTCAGGCGGATGACCGGGCGGGAGGGGTTGTTGCTGGCCCAGGTGACGTCCGTGCGCACGACGATCACGTTCGCAAAGGCGCAGGCCTCGCCGGTGAGCGCGTCGGTGTACGGCTCGCCGTTGCGGTAGCGGTCGTACAGGCCGGTCGCTTCATTATACTGGTAGGCCGTCAGGTAGGCCGGGGACGTCGCCTTGTAGGAGATGATGATGCCCGGGGCGTCCTCGCCGCCGGTGAGGCCCGTTTCGCTGAAGAGGTAGGGCTGGGCGGCGGGCGTCACGGCGTACTCCGCGCGCACCTGCTCCATGTTCAGGCGGACGTTGTACGGGGCGACGTGGTTGCTGTCGCTGGAGCGCTCATACCACTGGCCGACCTTTTTGACCATCAGGTCGATATAGGGATAGACGAACTTGCCGCTTGCGCTGTTCTTCTGCACCCATTCCTTGACGCTGGTTGTGCCGCCCTGATAGCCGAAGAAGTAATAGGGCGCGCCCCACATCTCGCGCAGGGAGCACATCGGGATGCGCGCGGAGCGCACCGGACCGGCGGATTCGGGATACTCGCTCATGAACAGCGCGAGCTGGCGGGTGGAGCCATCGCGCTGGATCGGGAGCTCATAGATGAGGTCCGCCGAGGCGACGCCCCAGTGCGGCAGGGCGTTCGGGTGCGAGTCGATGTTCACCAGCACGGGCTGGTAGGCGCCGTCATAGGCCTCGCCGGTGATGGGGTTCACGCCGTCCTGCACGGGGTTGTCCGCGGGGACGGAGACGGTGATCTTGGACGAGCCGTAGCTCTGCGGCGCGCCGAGCTGCTGGGCGGTGCCGCCGACGGTGAGGCCCGCCTGCGAGATGTCGATCTCGGCGAGCACGCCTGCCGGAAGGGCCAGCACAAGCGCCGCGATCGCGGCGGCCAGCCATCGAAGGGTCTGTTTCATGGGATGTTGTCCTCCTTTTTGGGTTTGCCCGGAATCCGCGGGCAGCTGCCTCTGTCTATGTCATCCTCTGTAGCGGGGGTGGATTCAACTCTCTATGTCATAAGACGGCGCACGCCTGACAAAAATTGCAACTCTTTTGAAAAAAACCGTCTGCCGGGACGGTTTTTGTATTTTTTACAAAAGTGTGACGATTTTGCAAACGTTGTTAAGATTTATGCGTTAATGCATATAGAAAGGTACAGCGGGGCGGCGAGCTGCCGCCGGAAAGCGCACAATCCGAAGGAGGAAGAGCCATGAGGAGCACAGCAGGACAGGCGATTCAGAGATTCTTTGCCATGGATGCGGGGCGGACGGAGCCGCCGCGCCCGGTCTTCCGCACGACGACCGCGCGCCGCAGCGAGACGGCCGACCTGGGCGAGAGCATCGCTACGGGCGTGCATGCGATCTACGGGCCGGTGCGGCTGTACCTGTGCGTGAGCATGGAGCCCAAGCCGGAGGCGCTTGCCGCGCAGCGGGAGGCAGACCGCAGACAGGCCGCGGGGCTGTTCGAGGTGGACGCGCTCTGGAGCGCGGCGGCGGTGAATGCGCGCTGGGCGCGCCGGGCGGTGCTGTGCGGCAGGGACGGCGCGGTGCTGGAAAGCGCGGTGCGCGGGGCGCAGGGCATGACCGAGGCGGGGGCGAAGGAGGTCTTTTTCGAGTTCAACGCGATGGAGAGCTATCCGAAAGAAATGTACCTGAGCGACGGGCGCACGCGCCTGCGGGTGCGGTGAAGAAAAAAGATCGGGGGAAATTTGCGGAAAGCCCTTGCCAAACTGCCGGAAACGTGGTAAAATACTCTACGTTGCCAGCGCTGATATAGCTCAGCAGGTAGAGCGCATCCTTGGTAAGGATGAGGTCCCCGGTCCGAATCCGGGTATCAGCTCCATAAAGTCACCTTCCGATATAGACGCGGAGGGTGATTTTTTTGTTGTATTGTTTGGTTTTTGAGGGCTGCCTCTGTGTGGGGCAGCCCTCGTTGTATGTCTCCTTCTGCGCTGTATGCGCTATGCACCACAGAAATCATCACAAAAACCATCACACGCCGCCGCCGCAAAGCCTTGTGCCATCAGGGTTTTTGCGGCCTTTTTGCCATCACAAAACAATCACAAATCGGATCAGATCGTGTTCATGATCCTGCGGGCCGCATGCATCCCCTGCTGACGGAATTCCACATAGCAGCGCTCTGTGAC
>CAMENN010000010.1 GCA_945928315.1 uncultured Clostridia bacterium | reverse complement strand
CCTGCGGCCCGTGTCTGGGCGGCTTCTGCGGCGTGCTGGCCGACGGCGAGCGCGCGGTCTCCACGACCAACCGCAACTTTGTGGGCCGCATGGGCCACACCGGCAGTGAGATCATCCTGGCCAGCCCGGCGGTCGCCGCGGCGTCTGCGATCATGGGCCGCGTGGCCACGCCCGAGGAGGTGCTGTAATATGAAGGTTCAGTCTACGGTCATCAAATACGGCGACCACGTCGATACGGACGTGATCATCCCCGCGCGCTATCTGAACACGACGGATCACGCGGAGCTGGCCTCCCACTGCATGGAGGATCTCGACAAGGACTTCAAGGCGAAGAGCAAGACGAGCAAGATCATCGTCGCGGGGCGCAACTTCGGCTGCGGCTCCTCCCGCGAGCACGCGCCCATCGCCATCAAGGCGAGCGGCATCAGCGTGGTCATCGCCGACAGCTTCGCGCGCATCTTCTACCGCAACTCCATTGACATCGGCCTGCCGATCATCGAGTGCCCGGCGGCCGCCGCAGCGATTGCCGACGGCGACGAGGTCAGCGTGGACATGGACTCCGGCGTCATCGAGGACGTGACCACCGGCGCGAAGTTCACCGCCGCGCCGCTGCCGCCGTTCGTGCAGGAGATCGTCCGCTGCGGCGGCATCGCCAATTATGTGAAGAAGAAGATCAACGGGTAAAGCGTATTCCTTTGAAACCGATGCATTTTTGAGCTTAAGCGATATTTCGCATCTTCACGAGCGACGAGTTGGGGAACTCCGTTCCCCAAACCCCAGGGCAAGAGGGCCAGGGGGGATTTCGATTTCCCCCCTTAGGCCCTCCTGCACCTCCCTAACCCCCTTGAAACGACCCGGATTGCGACCCGGGACCCAAGGGGCTTGTATAAGCTGATTCCTGCATCCTTGATACAGATTATTTCAAGCTGCATTGGGGCTGCGGAAGCAGCACTCAAATCTCTGTTTCCATGGAGGTCATTCCCATGAACGCCCATATTGTCACCCTCCCCGGCGATTACATCGGCCCGGAGATCATCGCGCAGGCGGTCAAGGTCCTTGACAGGGTCGCCGCCGTCTACGGTCACAGCTTCACCTTCGATGAGCGCAAGCTCGGCGGCGCGTCCATCGACGCGTTCGGCGTGCCCCTCACCGACGAGACCCTCGCCGCCTGCAACGCGGCCGACGCCGTGCTCATGGGCAGCGTCGGCGGCCCCAAGTGGGACGGCGTCGAGGCCGCCCGCCGCCCCGAAAAGGGCCTGCTCGCCCTGCGCAAGGGCATGGGCGTGTTCGCCAACCTGCGCCCCTGCACCATCCATCCGCAGCTTTCCAGCGCGTGCCCGCTGCGCCCGGACATCATCGAGCAGCCCATCGACATCATGATCCTGCGCGAGCTGACCGGCGACATCTACTTCGGCAAGCGCTCTCGCTCCGAGGACCGCAAGGCCGCCACCGACGAGATGGCCTATTCCGAGATGGAGGTCGAGCGCCTCGCGCGCATCGGCTTTGAGATGGCCAAAAAGCGCCGCGGCAGGCTCTGCTCCGTCGACAAGGCGAACGTGCTCGAGTGCTCCCGCCTCTGGCGCGAGACCGTGCAGCGCCTTGCCGCCGAGTATCCGGAGGTCGAGGTCAGCTACATGTACGTCGACAACGCCGCCATGCAGCTCATCCTGCGCCCGAGCCAGTTCGACGTGATGATCACCGGCAACCTCTTCGGCGACATCCTCTCCGACGAGAGCGCCGCCATCGCGGGCAGCCTGGGCATGATGCCCTCCGCCAGCCTGGGCAGCGGCACCCGCGGCCTGTACGAGCCGATCCACGGCTCCGCGCCGGACATCGCCGGGCGCGACATCGCCAACCCGCTGGGCACCATCCTCTCCGGCGCGCTGCTGCTGCGCCACTCGCTGGGGCTCGAGGCCGAGGCAAAGGCCATCGAAAGCGCCGTCTCCGACGTGCTCGACGCGGGCTTCCGCACCGCCGACATCTTCGCCGAGGGCATGACGAAGGTCTCCTGCACAAAGATGGGCGACCTCGTCGCAGAGCGGATCAAGTGATTCAAAGGGCGGACCAACGCAGCCGGAAGCGCCTTCTTCCGGCCCGGCTGGCCCGCTTTTTTTGCCCGAAATCCTTCCCAAAACCGCCCAGCCGCGGTATACTGGTTTATATTTCCTCCGCGCGGGCAACGAACGTCCGCGCAGGAGCGCATAAGGAGGCCCCCTGCCATGAGCGCATCGTATATTCCCGAGGGCTACGCCCCGCACCTGTCCCTGTACCAGACGCAGAGCGCCATCAGCCTGATCAAGCGCGTGTTCCAGGACTCGCTGGCCCGCGCGCTGAACCTCAAGCGCGTCTCCGCGCCGCTGTTCGTCGAGCCGTCCTCGGGCCTCAACGACGACCTCAACGGCGTCGAGCGGCCCGTCAGCTTCGACATCCCCCATGCCGGGGCCGACGCGCAGGTCGTGCACTCGCTGGCCAAGTGGAAGCGCATGGCGCTCTACCGCTACGACATCCTCCCCGGCAAGGGCATCTACACCGACATGAACGCCATCCGCCGCGACGAGGAGCTCGATAACCTGCACTCCGTCTACGTCGATCAGTGGGACTGGGAGAAGGTCATCACCGAGGAGTCGCGCACGGAGTTCACGCTCCATCAGGCCGTGCAGTCGATCGTGGAGAGCATCTGCGACACCCAGCTGACCGTGCGTGGCAAGTATCCGCAGCTGTGCTCCACGCCGCTGCTTAACCGCCACGTGACGTTCATCACCAGCCAGGAGCTGGAGGACATGTACCCGCAGCTCACGCCCAAGCAGCGCGAGAACGTGTTCGCAGAGGAGCACGGGACCATCTTCATCCAGGGCATCGGCGGCAAGCTGAAGAGCGGCAAGCCGCACGACGGCCGCGCGCCGGACTACGACGACTGGGCGCTCAACGGCGACATCCTCTTCTGGCACCCGGTGCTGTCCTGTGCGATGGAGATTTCCTCGATGGGCATCCGCGTGAGCCCGGAGTCGCTGGACAGGCAGCTGACGCTCGCGGGCTGCGACAACCGCCGGGCGCTGCCGTTCCATCAGATGCTGCTGGAGGGGAAGCTGCCGCTGACGATGGGCGGCGGCATCGGGCAGAGCCGCCTGTGCATGCTGCTGCTGGGCAAGGCGCATATCGGCGAGGTGCAGTCCTCCATCTGGGATGAGACGACGCGTAAGGCCTTCGCCGACGCGGGGATTACCCTCCTTTAATCGGAAAGTGGCGAAGATACGCGCGAAGCGAAGAAGGGGTCTGGGGACAATGTCCCCAGGCTGGGGGGTTGGGGGATGAAATCCCCCAACGTTCCCCCCATCGCGAAGCGATCCAAAAAGAAAGCAGTCAGGGAGCGAAGCGATACCTGACGTTCGGAGCTGCGCCCACTCCTTCTGAGGCAGAAAGCCAAAAACCTTCATGGCTGCACCCTCTCCTCCTGAGGCACATAGCCCCGCCGTCGCCCCGTTTCCCAACGTCCCGCAATGCCCCCTCGTCCTCCCACACCCCGTCACCCCCCGTTTCCCCTGACTGCCGCAAATTTCCGTTTTCCCTGTCCCGCGCGGGCGCGGCCACAGGAAACCCCTGATTTTGCTGATATTTCCGGAGGGGAGCGCCGCTCTCCTCCGGCTCTTTTTTGCCGGATGTTTAGAAATTCTAAACCGGCACAATTTTTCCGTTAAACATTTTTATTGACAACCGGGGCGTCATGGCATATAATCAGACTAATTTGGTAGGGATTATGTCCTGTTCAACCGGCACAGGCATTCCCTGCCCATCCCACACGGCGAAAGCCGGGAGGCAGCTATGCAGGAAGTACTCCTTTCCCTTCAGCATATCAAGAAGGATTTCGGCGAGGGCGAGGTGCTCTCGGATATATCGCTCGACGTGCACCGCGGCGAATTCGTCACGCTGCTGGGCGCGTCCGGCTGCGGCAAGACGACCACGCTGCGCATCATCTCCGGCCTCGAAACGGCCGACGAGGGCCGCGTGCTCCTCGGCGGGCGGGACATGACCGACCTGCCGCCCGAAAAGCGGCCGGTGAATACCGTCTTCCAGAGCTACGCGCTCTTTCCCCATATGAACGTCGAAAAGAACGTCGCCTACGGCCTGCGCCTGCGCGGCATGGATAAACGCGCCATCGACAAGCGCGTGCGCGAGATGCTTGAGCTCGTGCAGATGAGCGAGCACGCGGGGCGCATGCCCAGCCAGCTCTCCGGCGGCCAGCGCCAGCGCATCGCCATCGCCCGCGCCCTCGCGCTCGAGCCGGAGCTGCTGCTGCTCGATGAGCCGCTCGGCGCGCTCGACCTCCAGCTGCGCCGTCAGATGCAGGTCGAGCTCAAGCGCCTGCAAAAGCAGCTGGGCATCACCTTCATCTATATCACGCACGATCAGGAGGAGGCGGTCAACATGTCCGACCGCATCGCCGTCATGCGCAGCGGGCGCTTCGAGCAGATCGGTACGCCGGAGGAGATCTACGACGCGCCGATGACCCGCTACGTCGCGCAATTCATCGGCCGCTCCACGATCCTCACCGGCACGGTCAAATCCGTCAGCGGCGATACCGCCGTGATCATGGACGAAAACGGCAGCTACCCCGTCGACGCCACGCGCGCGCGGCTTGTCCCCGGCAAAGTCTGCGAGCTGTGCGTGCGCACGGAGCGCATGCGCGTGAGCCGCGAGCCCGTGCCCGGCTTCTCCCTCCCCTGCACGGTGAAGGAGGCGCGCTACGCCGGCGGCAGCGTGCTCACCTACGTCACGATGGCCGGCGGCGCGGAGGCCGTCGCCACCGGCGAGGAGCGCATGGCCGACGCCGCGCAGCCCGGCGACACCGTCTACCTCTGCTGGAACCCGGCGCAGGCCGCCGTCATTGGGGGTGCGTCCCATGGCGCATAACGGGGACGCGCTGCGCCGCCGGGAGAAGCGCCGCAGCATCCTCTTCACGCTGCCGATGGCGCTGTTCGCAGCGCTGCTGGTGGCCCTGCCGCTCATCTACGTGCTGGGCACGTCGCTGGTGGAAAGCGGGCAGGATTTCTCCCTCGGGGCCACGTTCACGCTGGAGAACTACCGCCGCATCCTGCGCGCGGATTACCTGCTGGTCTTCCTGAACAGCCTGCAGCTCGCCTTTTTCACGACGGTGATCTCGCTGCTCATCGGCTATCCGTTCGCCTACTGCATGGCGCGCGCGGGGCGCAAATGGCGCTTCATCCTGATGATGCTGGTCATCATCCCGTTCTGGACGAGCGCGCTGGTGCGCATCTACGGCTGGAAGATTCTCTTGCAGGGCAACGGCCTGATCAACACGGTGCTCAAGCGGCTCGGGCTGATCGAGACGAGCATCAAGTTCCTCGGCTCCTACGGCTCCGTGCTGCTGGCGATGGTCTACTGCATGATCTCCTTCATGATCCTGCCGTGCCACAGCGCCGTCGACAAGATGGACTTCACGCTCGTGGAGGCCGCGCGCGATCTGGGCGCGCCGCCGTGGCGCGCGTTCCTGACGGTCACGCTGCCGCTGACCACGCCGGGCATTCTGGCGGGCTGCGTGCTGGTGTTCGTGCCGTGCGTGGGCATCTTCTACCTGTCGGACATCATGGGCGGCGGGCTGATGCTCATCGGCAACCTGATCCGCGATCAGCTGCTCAAGGTGCGCGACTGGAACTTCGGCTCCGCGCTCTCCATGGTGCTCGTGCTGCTGACGGCGGGCATCTACGCCGTCTACCGCAAGTGCGGCGGCAAGGATCTGGGGGTGTTCTGATGACAGCAAAGCGGCGCAGAAAGCGCAAGCTCTTCTCTCCGATCTACCTGACGCTCGTGCTGATCATCCTCTACCTGCCGATCCTGATGGTGATCATCTACTCGTTCAATTCCGGGCGCACCATCGGCGCCTGGCAGGGCTTCACCACGAGCTGGTATACGCGCCTGTTCGGCAACGCGCTGATGGCCGACGCGCTCAAAAACTCGCTGATTCTGGCGGTGCTCTCCAGCGCCCTGGCCGGAATCATCGGCACGCTGGGCGCCATCGGCCTCACGCGCAGCCACTTCCGCAGCGCGGGGCTGGTGGAAACCGTCGCGACGCTGCCGATGATGATCCCCGAGCTGGTGCTGGGCATGGCGTATCTGGCGCTGTTCACGGCCATCGGCGTGAAGCTGGGCATGGGCGCGCTGATTCTGACGCACACCACGTTCTGCATCCCGTACGTGTTCATCAACGTGAAATCCCGGCTGATAGGCATGGATCCGGCGCTCGAGGAGGCCGCGCGCGACCTCGGAGCCAGCCCCATGCGCGTGCTGCGGGACATCACGCTGCCGCTCATCATGCCCTCCGTTGTCTCGGGCATGATGCTCTCGGCGGCGATGTCGCTGGACGACGTGGTCATCTCCTTCTTCGTCACCAGCGCGGAGACGACGACGCTCCCGCTCAAGGTCTATACGGGCCTGCGCTCCGGCGGCACGCCGGAGATCAACGCGCTCTCCACGCTGATGCTGGGGGCGATCTTCCTCGCTGTGGCGCTGAGCCAGCTCCTGCGCGCCCGCAGCGACAAAAAGCTGAATTCAGCGCAGTGAGCTCTTGCCCGCTGCGATTGAAGCCATTATGAAACCATGGGAGGTATTCATCATGAGGAAAATCTGTGTCCTGCTCCTGACGCTGGCGATGCTGTGCACCTGCGCGCTGGCGGAGACGGTCAACGCCAGGGACGAGGCCGTGCTCAACATCTTCACCTGGGAGGGCTACATCGACTACGAGACGGTCATCAAGCCCTTTGAGGAGGAGACCGGCATCAAGGTCAACTACGCGACCTTCGCCAGCAATGAGGAAATGTACGAGAAGCTCGCCGCGGCCAAGGGCGGCGACTACGACATCATCCTCGCCAGCGACTATATGCTCAACCGTGTCCGTGAGGACGGCCTGATGCAGAAGTTCGATCCGGAGATCGTAGACAACTACGGCAACCTCAATCCGGACTTCACCCATCAGTTCTTTGATCCGGACAACGAGTATGTCGTGCCCTACGTCAGCGGCATCCCGCTGATCGTCTATGATCCGTCCGTGGTCGGCATCGAGATCAAGAGCTTTAACGACCTGTGGGACGCCTCCCTGACCGATTCCCTCGGCCTCATCGACGACGCGCGCGTGACCATCGGCATGGTGCTGCTGTCCATGGGCCAGAGCATGAACACCACGGACGATGCGATCCTCGCCGAGGCGGCGGAGAAGCTCGACGCGCTCAAGCCCAACATCCACGTGCTCGAGTACGAGAACCTGCACAACTACCTCGTCTCCGGCGACGTCGCGGTGGCCTACACCTTCACGCCGTTCGTGGCGCTGGCGCTGGACGCGAACCCGGACCTTCAGGTCGTCTGGCCGGAGGAGGGTCTGGGCTTCGGCATCGACGGCTGCTTCATCCCGTCCGCCGCGCCGCACGCGAAGAATGCGAACCGCTTCCTCGAGTTCCTGCTTCGCCCGGAGATCGCCGCGATCTGCGCCGAGTGGCAGTACTACTGCAGCCCGAACGCTGCCGCGCAGGACTGTCTGGAGGACTGGTACAAGGAGAACCCGGTGTTCAACGGCATCTATGACCGCATCGGCGACGCCGAGTACGTCATGAACCTCTCCACCGAGGACGAGCAGAAGTTCCAGGACATCTGGACGAAGTTCAAGCTGAGCCTTTAATCGGGATCATGCGAGCGCGGGCGCCCATGCGGCGCCCGCCAAGGAAAGCCCGCGCCCCGTGCGCGGGTTTTCTTTGGCGGTTTGGTTCGCATCGCATATCATGTTTCAAGTAAGCCTTCAGGAAGCTCACCGTCAGGTAACGCTTCGCTCCCTGACTGCTTTTCTCTTTGATCGCTTCGCGATTTGGGGGACGATGGGGGCCTTGCCCCCATACCCCTGCCTGAGGGACAATGTCCCTCAGACTCCCTTCTTCGCTTCGCGCTTATCCCCGCTGTTCTTCAGCTTCAGGAAAGGAAGAACATCCATGTCACGACTGTTTATCACCGGCGGAACGCTGATCGACCCCGAGCGCCGCGAGCGCATCGACGCCAATCTGCTCGTGGACGACGGCGTCATCCGCGCCTTTCTGCCCCGGGGCGACGAGGCCCCCGAGGGCGCCAAGGTGCTCCCCGCGCAGGGCTGCTTCATCACGCCCGGCTTCATCGACCCGCACGGACACATCGACGGGCACACCTACACCGGCGAGCTCTCCCTTCTGCAGGGCATCACCACCAGCGTCGGCGGCAACTGCGGCTTTTCCCCGCTGTGCATCGGGCAGTTCCTGCGCAACCAGCGCAGCTTTCCCATCCATCAGGCGGAGCTGGTGGGCATGTGCGCGCTGCGCGAGGCCGCGGGCGCGCTCGATGCCTTCGCCCCGGCGACGCCGGAGCAGATCGAGATCATGGAGCTGCTGTGCAGCCGCGCGCTGTGCGAGGGCGCGGCTGGCGTCTCCCTCGGCCCGGGCTACACTCCCGGCGCGTCGCTGGAGGAGATGGAGGCGCTTTGCCGCCTGGCGAAGGGCTTCGGCCGGCCGGTGTCCATCGACACGCGCATGTACTCCATGACCGACCTGCACTCGCTGCAGGAGGCCATCGAGCTGGCGGAGGTCACCGGCTGCCGGATGATCATCTCCCACTTCGCCTATCAGTACGGCGTCGGCGTGGAGTACGAGGCGCTGGAGATGCTGGAGCTGGCGCGCGAGCGCGGCGTGGATATGCAGCTGGACAGCGGCATGTACAAGGACTGGTGCAGCGCGATCGGCTCGGCGCTCTTCGAGCCGGTGACCATGCGCGACAACGGCATCGAGCTGTGCCACCTGCGCATGGCGACGGGCGAGCACATCGGCCAGGTGCCCGACCAGACGCTCTACGAGCACCTGCGCAGCAGGCACCCGGAGGACGCCGTCATCGTGAACACGGGCGACGAGGAGGCCGTCTACGCCATCCAGCGCTACCCGCAGACGATGGTCTCCACCGACACGGGCAGCTATGCCCCGGGCGAGGGCCATCCGCAGATTGCGGGCAGCTTTCCGCGCTACTTCCGCAGGATGGTGCGCGAGCGCCGGGAGCTTTCCTGGGAGGAGGCGGTCTACCACACGACGCTGCTGCCCGCGCGGGTGTTCGGCTTTGAGCGCAAGGGCCGCCTGCGCGAGGGCTTCGACGCCGACCTGGCCGTCTTCGATCCGGAGACGCTGTGCGACTGCGCGGACTTCCCGGGCCTTGGCCGTCCGGACGCCGCGCCGGTGGGCATGCGCTATGTGATCGTCAGCGGCGAGCTGGCCGCCCGCGGGGGGAAGACCACCGGCGTCATGGCCGGGCGCGCGCTGGCGGCGGGCTCGTTTGGTCATGAAATTCGCGCTTGACAATACCGAGGTATGGCGCTATAATGAACACCGTTCATATTGAGGAGGCCGTTCATTGAATCACGCAGTAACGACACGGGATGCTATTCTGGAAAAATGCCGACAGATGGTCACGACGCAGGGCTGGTCTTCGATCAGCATCCGCGCAGTGGCTTCATCCTGCGATGTATCTGTCGGCGCGATCTACAACTACTTCGCATCAAAAGCAGAGCTGGTTCTGGCCACAGTGGAAAGCGTATTTGAAGATGTCTTTCGCATGCCTTCCGAAGGCAGCTTTGAGAGTGTCACAGCTTGCATTCGCTGGGCCTACGCATGTATGGCATCAGGCGCACAGCGTTATCCTGGGTTCTTCGTCTCGCACGCCGCACTGTTCTCTGATGAGGATAAGGTTTCGGGGCGTTCCCTGATGGATCATGTCTGGAAGCACATGCATGCGCATCTACTGCTCGCCATTGAATGCGATCCGCACATTCGCCAGGATGCATTTGACGAGCATCTGTCCCCGCAGGGATTGGCAGATTTGATCTTTTCACAGCTGGTCATGGATCTGATGCGTGGGATGAAATCCCCTGATACACTGCTCACCCTCATTGAGCGGAGCCTGTACTGAAGCAGCCGTCATCCGGCTGTTTTCTCAGGGTTAATGTGAACGTTGTTCATTTTCATTTGTTGATTGAAGAGAAAGGAAGAATGAACCATGCAGGCAATTGTTGAAACCGTGTTCGACGCAGCTTGCCTGATTTTTGTGATCTCCGTCGGCGTACTCATGCTCCGCCGCTGCGGAGGAAACCGGCAATACCGTCTCTTCGGTGCAATGGCCGTCGTGCTCGGTGCGGGCGACTCGTTCCATCTGATTCCCCGTGCCGTGGCCCTGTGCACAACGTGCCTTGACAGCTACACGGTAGCGCTGGGAATCGGAAAGCTGATCACTTCGCTGACCATGACCGTGTTCTATGTGCTGCTTTATCATGTTTGGCAGCTTCGATACAATGCGCGCAACCGCCATGGTCTGACGTGCCTTGTCTATCTGCTGGCCACCGCGCGCATCGCACTGTGCCTCTGCCCGCAAAACGACTGGCTCAGCGCCTATCAGCCACTTTTCTGGGGCATTCTTCGCAATATTCCATTTGCGCTCATGGGACTGCTGATCATCCTTCTCTTTTCACGCAGTGTCCGGGAGCACCATGACCGGGACTTCCGCTTCATGGCGCTGACCATCATCCTGAGCTTTGCATTCTATATTCCTGTCGTGCTCTTTGCCGACAGCATCCCGCTCATCGGTATACTGATGATTCCCAAGACGCTGGCTTATGTGGGTACGGTCGTCATCGGCTATTGCGCCATGCGCCGCGAGATCGGATCATCAAAAAATGCATAAGCAGGGCGGCCCGTTTTCACCGGGCCGCCCTGTTATTCTGCCTTTTCAGCGCGTTTCTGTCCTTTGGATGAAGAAGCGCATTATTCCTTCTTCGCAAACTTCTCCGGGCCGACGCCGCAGACCGGGCACTTGTAGTCCTCCGGCACCGTGTCGCCCTCGTAGATGTAGCCACAGACCGTGCAGACCCACTTCGTCGCCGCAGCCGGGGCCGCCTCCACCGGGGCCTCCTCCTTGCCGCTGAGCGAGGCGAGCACCGCGTCCGCCAGCGCGGAGAGCGCCGCGTAGGTCTCGTCGTTAGGCGCGGAGAGGATCGTGACCGTCTGGCCCACCTGCTCCATGCCGCTCATCGCGTCGAGCTTCTCCTTCATCCTGCTGCCCGCCACAGGCGACCAGCTGCCGTTCTCGATCAGCGCGTATTTGCGGTTCTGCAGGTTGTGCGCCGCCAGATCGGTGATGAAGTTCTTCATCGGCGTGAACACGTCCATGTTGTAGGTCATGGAGGCGAAGACGATGTGGCTGCACCGGAACGCCTCGGCGATCAGCTCGCTGACGTGCGTGCGGGAGACGTCGTAGACGCGCACGTTCGCCACGCCGCCCTCGGACAGGCGGGAGGCAACCACGTTCGCCGCGCTCTCCGTGCCGCCGTAGACGGAGCCGTAGACGACCATCACGCCCTGCGGGTCCTCCGGCGTGTAGCTGCTCCACTTGTCGTACTTGTCAATAATCCAGCCGAGGTTCTCGCGCCAGATCGGGCCGTGCAGCGGGCAGATCGTGGCGATCTCCACCGTCGCGGCCTTCGCGAGCACTGCCTGCACCTGCGGGCCGTACTTGCCCACGATGTTGCAGTAGTAGCGGCGGGCGTCGTCGAGCCAGTCCTTTTCAAAGGGCAGCTCGTCGGCGAAGAGGTTGCCGTCCAGCGCGCCGAACGTGCCGAACGCGTCGGCGGAGAAGAGGAGCTTGTCCGTCGCGTCGTAGGTCATCATGACCTCCGGCCAGTGGACCATCGGCGCCATGAGGAACACCAGCTTGTGGCGGCCGGTGACCAGGTCCATGCCCTCGGTCACGCCGTGGCCGTAGACCGTCGGATCGAAGCTGAAGAACTGGCGCAGCATCGGCTCCGCCGTCTTCGAGTAGAGGAGAATCACGTCCGGATAGCGCGTGAGCACCTCGGTAATGGCGGAGCAGTGGTCCGGCTCCATGTGGTTGATGATGAAGTAATCGAGCTTGCGGCCGTCCAGCGCATACTCGAGGTTCTCAAAGAACTGGCCGGAGACGGAGCGGTCCACCGTGTCAAAGAGCACGGTCTTCTCGTCCAGCAGCAGGTAGGAGTTGTAGGATACGCCGCGCGGGATCGGATAGACATTCTCAAACAGCGCCAGGCGCCTGTCGCTCGCTCCAAGATAGACGAGGTCGTCGGTGACGTAGCGCACATTGCGCACGCCCGCGAACTTGCTCTTGCCCTCAAACTCCGGGCGCTTTTCCTCCTCCTCCGCCACGGCGGTGCCCGCCATGCCCAGCGCCACAGCGCCGGCCACGCCGGCCGTCGCGCGCAGGAAGTTTCTTCTGCTCATTTCATTGCCCATGTGATTTCTCTCCTTTCATAGGTGATCGGTATGATTCTATCACAGTGGCCGGCTCCTGTAAACCTATATCCATTATATTTCTGTCAAACCGGCCAGCCCTTATCCATTTTAGGCCGGATTTGTGGCAAAACCGTGGTTTTCTGCGCCGCAAATCTGTGCATGAATCGAAAAAGCGCCGCTCGGACGCAGGGCGTCCGCGGCGCATGGCGGCGGAGGACAAGGCGCGGTCTCAGGCCGTCTTTGCCTTTTCGTGCGGCGTCAGCTCGCTGACCAGCAGCGCGGCGAAGATCACCGCAAAGCCCAGCAGCATCCGGGGCGTCACGCGCTCCCCCAGCAGCAGGCACGAGAAGACCACGCCGAACACCGACTCCAGCGAGAGCAGGATGGAGGCGTGCGACGCCGGGGCCATGCTCTGCCCGATGTTCTGCAGGCTCATGGCGATGGTCGTGGAGAAGATCGCCAGATAGAGCAGCCCGCCGACGGACCCGGCGTTGAAATCGAGCGCCATCCCGCGCTCGAAGAGCAGCGCATAGGCAAGCGCGTACACCGCGCAGAAGCCGAACTGCAGCACGATGAGCGCATAGGCGTCCGTATGGCGCTGGCAGCGCTCCACGGCGATGATGTGCCCGGCGAAGAGCGCGCCGCAGATCAGCGTCAGCAAGTCGCCGATGTTCAGCCCGCCGCTCTCCCCGTCCAGCGAGAGCAGGCCGATGCCCAGCAGCATCAGCGCCGCGGCGGCGAAATTCGCCCGGCGCAGCTTCTGCCGGAAGAGCGCCATGGAGAAGAACGGCACCAGCATCACATACACCGCGGTCAGGAAGGCGTTCTTGCTCGCCGTGGTGAAGGACAGGCCGATCGTCTGCACGATGTAAGCCGCGCTGAGCAGCAGGCCCACCAGCGCGCCCCGGGCGACATCCGCGCGCGTCAGCCCGCGAAGGTGTTTGCGGAAGGCGATGCCGGTCAGCACCGTGGCGATCGCGTAGCGCATGGCGATGATGGCGGCGGGCGGAAAGCTGTCCAGCGTATTCTTGACGACCGCAAACGCGCTGCCCCAGATGAGCGCGGTCAGCAGCAGCAGGCCGTCCGCGAGGATTTCCTTTTGACTCAGATGCATCATGGACGTACAACCCCCATAGGATATTGAGGAAAAACGCTGTTTTTCATTCTATCACAGTCCGGCGGGAAAGAAAAGCTTTACACCATCTTCTTTTTGGTGTATGATTTTAGGTAGAATTGACGGTATTCTGCTGGTTGCCTCACGCGCAGGGGCACAGCCCCTCCGCGCTGAGCCGGGGCGCATCGTCCGCCCCCGTTTTCTACATTTGACAAAAGGAGATATTGATCATGGATAACAAGATCAACCTCGTTCTGCCCGGCGAAGAGCCGGAGAACACCCCCACCCCCGAAGCGCCTGCCGCCCAGGAGGCCCCTGCCGCTCAGGAAGCGCCTGCCGCTCAGGCCGCGCCTGCTGCTCAGGCCGCTGCCGCCGCTGCTGCGCAGGCGCCCGTGGAGACGGAGTCCGCGAAGGCGGAGCCCGCCGCTCAGGAAGCTCCTGTGGCACAGACCGCCGAGCCGGTCGCCGCGGAGGACGACTCGCTGAACTTCGACAACCTCTCCCCGGAGGAGCAGGCCGCCGTGCTGGCGTTCGTCGAGCGCATCGACATCTCCAACAGCGAGACGGTGCTCAAGTACGGCAACGCCGCGCAGATGAAGATCTCCCAGTTCTCCGACAAGATTCTGGAGGACGTGAAGACCAAGGACACCGGCGCGATTTCGGACATGCTGGCGAACCTGGTCGCCGAGCTCAAGGGCTTCGACGTGGACGAGGGCAAGAAGGGCGGCCTGTTCGGCCTGTTCAAGAAGGCCGGCAACTCCATCACCCAGCTCAAGGCGCGCTATGACAAGGTCGAGGAGAACGTAACGGAGATCATCGCCTCGCTGCAGAACCACCAGAAGCAGCTCATCTCCGACTGCAAGATGCTCGACGGGCTCTATGAGCAGAACGAGCAGTACTATCACGAGCTGACGCTCTACATCATCGCGGGCGAGATCAAGCTGCGCCGCCTGCGCGAGGAGGAGCTGCCGCCGCTGCTGGCCAAGGCGCAGGAGACGGCCGATCCCGCGGACGCGCAGGCCGCCAACGACTTCGCGCAGCTGATCGAGCGCTTTGAAAAGCGCATCCACGACCTGAAGCTCACGCGCATGGTGTCCGTGCAGATGGGCCCGCAGATCCGGCTGATGCAGAACAACGACAACGTGCTGGCCGAGCGCATCCAGTCCACCATCGCCAACACGATCCCGCTGTGGAAGAGCCAGATGGTCATCGCGCTGGGCATGCAGCACGCCGAGGACGCGCTCAAGGCGCAGAAGGCGGTCACGGACATGACCAACGACCTGCTGCGCTCCAACGCGGAGCGCCTGAAGATGGGCACCATCGAGACGGCGAAGGAGGCCGAGCGCGGCGTGGTCGATCTGGAGACGATCCGCGTGGCCAACACCGCCCTAATCGAGACGCTGACCGAGGTGCAGAAGATCCAGCGCGAGGGCGCGCAGAAGCGCGCCGCCGCCGCCATCGAGCTGGGACGGCTCGAGAAGGAGCTGCGCGACAAGGTGCTGGAGATCAACAAGCAGTAAGGCGATCGCGGCAGCTCTGCGCCGCACCAGCATCGTTCATGAAACACAGTGCCTGTCCGGCAGCGGGCAGGCACTTCTTGATTCCCTGTGCGTGTCACCCGTTTGCGGAGGTATCCCATGCCCCAAAAAACCTTTGCGCCGGTCAAGCCCGCCCGCAGCTACGAGGAGCAGGCCCGCCGCCTGATGGAGGCCCACGGCCTCGGGATCGGCGACATCGGCCATGCGCGCGAGATCCTCTCCACCGTCAACTACTACCGCCTGACGACCTACGGCAAGCACCTGCGCCGGCCCGACGACCCGGAGCGCTTCCTCCCCGGCGTGACGCTCGACACGCTCTACGGGCTGTACTGCTTCGACATGGGCCTGCGCCACGCGCTGCTGCCCGTGCTGGAGTTCTTCGAGGTGCAGCTGCGCGCCCGCCTGTCCTATCGCCTCGCCATGGCCCACGGCTCCGCCGGCTATGCCAGCGCCGAGCTCTTCCGGCAGGATAAGCAGTCTCTCGGCCTGCACAAGAGCCTGATGAACAAGTTCAAAATCGAGGTGCGCCGCCAGGGTGACCTCCCGTTCGTGCGCCATCACAAGGTCAAGTACGGCGGCCAGTTCCCCATCTGGGTCGCCGTGGAGCTGTTCTCCTTCGGCATGCTCGCCCAGCTCTACGACATCATGACCGAGGAGGACCAGTGGGCCGTCAGCCGCGAATACCGCATGGAGCCGGAGGCCCTCGCCGCGCTCATCCATGCGGCGGTGGGCGTGCGCAACATCTGCGCGCATTACGGCCGTCTCTACAACCAGACGATCGAGGACCAGCCCGTTCTCCCGCCCGAATACGCGCAGGTCGCAGGCGACCGCGTCTTCCCGACGCTGCTCGCGCTGCGCCTGGCGACGGGCGGCAACCCGGTCTACGACGAGATGCGCCAGCGCATCGCCGCGCTGTTCACGCAGTACCCGCAGGCCGAGCCCGCGCGCTGCGGCTTCCCGCCGGAGTGGGAAAGCCTGCTCGCCGGGGCATGAAAAACCGCCTTGCGCAGCGCAGGGCGGTCTTTTCCTTGTCAAAACGGAGAATCTCTGCTACAATGACCCCGTAGGCAGGCAGGTCTACGGGGTGGTTCCTCCGCGATGGCGTACAAATGCGGAGGAGGTGATGCTGATGAGCAATGTTGATCTTCTCAATACGCTTTTGGCAGTCGCCGGTTTGGTGCTCAGCGCGTATGCGATCGGGCGCCAAAGCAGACGATAAAAAACCGCCACGCAGAAAGCACCTGCATGACGGCTAATTGATCCCAATCAAGAGATCGTCGCGGTGGTAATCACCTCGTAGGTGGCACCCTACCTGCCTACATTGTACGCCATTTGCCCGCGTCTGTCAAGCAGACGCGGGCGGTCTTTTTGGCGTATCAGAACTCGGAGATGATCTCCGTCCAGATCTGGTCGTAGAGCTTCGTGTCATCGCCCAGGTACTTGAACACCTGGCACTTATCGAGCACCTCCTGCGGCGGGTTGTTCACCGGGGAGGCGTTGTACTCCTCCGCGCCCAGCAGCTCGATGGCTGCGGTGTTCGGGATCGCATAGCCGACGTACTCGTAGTTCTTCGCGGCGATGTCCGCACGGCAGAGGAAGTCGATGAACTTCTCCGCGCCGGAGACGTTCTTCGCGTTCGCCGGGATGCAGATGGAGTCGTAGAAGATGTTGCTGCCCTCCTCCGGCACCACGTAGTCAAGCGCCTCGTTCTCGCTCATGCAATAGGTCGCGTCGCCGCTCCAGACCAGCGCGACGCTCGCCTCGCCGCCGATCATCTTGTCCTTCACCTCGTCGACGACATAGGCCAGCACCATGGGCTTCTGCTCGATGAGCAGCGCCTTTGCGTCCGCCAGGTCAGCCGGATCGACGGAGTTGAGGTCGTGGCCGCACATCACCAGCGCAATCGCCAGCGTGTCGCGCGGGGAGTTGAGCATCAGCATGTCCATCGTGTAGGCCGGGTCCATCAGCGTCTGCCAGCTGGTCGGCATCTCGTCCACGTTCTCCGTGTTGTACAGGATGCCCATCGTGCCCCAGGTGTACGGCACGGAGTATTCAAAGTCCGGATCGTAGCTCTCGTGCGTGAAGCGCGGGTCGATGTTCTCAACGTTCGGGATGTTCTCCCAGTTGATCTTCTGCAGCAGATTCTCCTGAACCATGCGCTCGATCATGTAGTCGCTCGGGAAGATCACATCGTAGCTCGAGCCGCCCATCGCAATCTTGGCGTACATGTCCTCGTTCGTCTCGAACGTCTCGTAGATCACGTCGATGCCCGTCTCCTCCTCGAACTGCCCGATGACGTCCTCATCGATGTAGTCGCCCCAGTTGTAGACGGAAATCGTCTCCTTCGCCAGCGCCGCGGGGGCGAGGCAGAGCAGCGCAAGCGCCGCGAGCACAAGGATCACTTTCTTCATGGTTCATACCTCCTGAAAAGTCGTTAGTAGGGGATGCGGACCTGATCGACCTTCTTCTGGCTGCGCCCATCCTTTCCCAAGTCCTGCAGGTTGATGCCGATGAGCAGGACGAACACGCAGGCGAAGATGATCGTGGAAAGCGCATTGATCTTCGGGGAAATGCCGCGCTTGGCCATCGTGTAAATGGTAATCGAGAGATTCGAAACGCCGGAGCCGGTGGTGAAGAAGCTGACCACGAAGTCGTCGATGGACATCGTGAGCGCCATGATGAAGCCGGAGAATACGCCCGGCAGGATGTCCGGCAGGATCACCCGGAAGAAGCCCTGCAGCGGCGTCGCGCCCAGATCCTGCGCGGCCTCCGCCAGATGCGGATCGAGCTGGCGCAGCTTGGGCAGCACGCTGAGCACGACATACGGCACGCAGAACGCGACATGCGCCAGCAGCAGCGTGAGATAGCCCGTCTGCACGCCCGCAGCCGCGAACAGCAGCATCAGTGAGACGCCGGTGACGACCTCCGAGTTGAGCATCGGCAGGTTGACGATGGAGAGCATCATGTGGCGCGGGCGGCGCTTCATCTGGAAGAGCGCGATCGCGCCGACGGTGCCCAGCAGCGTGGAGATGACCGCCGCGAGGAGGCCGATGGAGAGCGTCGTGCCCAGCGCGGACATGATCGTCCTGTCGGCGAACAGCTCCTGATACCAGCGCAGCGTGAAGCCGCCCCAGGCCGCGCGCGACTTGCTGTCGTTGAAGGAATAGAGGATCAGCAGCGCGATGGGCGCATACAGGAACACGAGAATCAGCCCGATATAGAGCTTGCGGAGCTTTTTCATCAGAGGATGCGCACCTCCTTCTGCGGCTCTTCCTCCTTGTCAATGCGGTTCAGCCCGCCCATGAACGCCAGCACCACCACCATCACCAGCAGCGAGAGCGTGGAGCCGAAGTGCCAGTCGCTCGACTTACCGAACTGGTTCTGGATGATGTCGCCGATGAGCGGCACCTTGCCGCCGCCCATCAGCTGGCTGATGACGAACGTGGTCACCGCCGGGACGAAGACCATCGTGATGCCCTCCAGCACGCCGGGGATCGAGTAGGGCAGCGTCACGCGCAGAAAGCTCTTGCGCGGGCTGGCGCCCAGGTCCGCCGCGGCCTCAAGGAGGCTGTGGTCGATCTTCTCGATGACCGTGTAGATCGGCATGATCATGAAGCTCAGGTAGTTGTAGACCATGCCGAGGATGACCGCCTTCTCGTTGTAGAGGAAGATGATCTTCTTGCCCACGCCCATGCCGGTCAGCCAGGCGTCGAAGGCGGGGAAGCGATCGCGCAGCGCGGAAATCCAGCTGTTGAGGACGCCGGAGTTTTCCAGGATCGACATCCAGGAATATGTGCGCAGCAGGAAGTTCATCCACATCGGCAGGATCAGCAGCATCAGCCACAGGGCGGGCCGCTTGAAGTCCCTGCCGGTCAGGATCAGCGCCACCGGATACCCCAGCAGCAGGCAGATGAGCGTGGTGATGACCGCGATCTTGAGCGAGCGCAGCAGGAGCTTCAAGTACGTCGGCTCGAGCATGCGCTTGAAGTTCGCCAGCGAGACGACCGTCCGCTTCTGCGGCCGCGTGGTGGCGATCGTGCCGTCCTCGAGTTCAAAGGCTGTCGAGCCGTCGTCCAGCACGACCTCGGTGTAGGGGATCGACTCCTCCACCGTGACGCCGTACCAGACGATCATCAGCAGCGGCACGACGATGAAGATGAATGCCCAGAGGGCGAACGGCACAATCAGTGCCCGGTTCTTTTTCATGGCGCGCCTCCTCACTTCGCCCGGTCGGCGTGACGCTTCAGGATGTCCGGCGAGCAGTCGCTCTTGTGCATGACCTGAATATCCTCCGGGGCGACGGTCAGCTTGACGCGCGTGCCCACCGGACGCGCATGCGTGGAATGCACCAGCAGCACGCTTTCGCCCGCGCGCACCTTCATCTCGTAGTGGACGCCCTTGAACAGCAGCGACTCGACCACGCCCTCCGGCACGCCCTGCGTGGGATCGTCGATGGGCTTGAGCTTGACGTCCTCCGGGCGCAGGACGATGTCGACGTCGGCGTTTTCGCCGAACCCGCTGTCCACGCAGGGGAACTCGCACCCGAGGAAGCGCACGAGCCTGTCGCGCACCATGACGCCGGGAAGGATGTCGCTGTCGCCGATGAAGTCCGCGACGAAGGCGTTTTGCGGCTCGTTGTAGATGTCCTCCGGGGTGCCCAGCTGCAGGATATGGCCCGCGCGCATGACGGCGATGCGGTCGCTCATGGTGAGCGCCTCCTCCTGGTCGTGCGTGACGAAGACGAAGGTGATGCCGCTCTCGCGCTGGATGCGCTTGAGCTCGAGCTGCATCTCGCGGCGGAGCTTGAGGTCGAGCGCGCCGAGCGGCTCATCGAGCAGGAGGACGTCGGGGCGGTTGATGAGTGCGCGGGCGATGGCGACGCGCTGCTGCTGGCCGCCGGAGAGGCTGGCGATGCGGCGCTTTTCGAACCCGGCGAGGCCGACGAGCTCGAGCATGCGGCTGACCTCCTGTGCGGTCTTCTTCTTGTCCTCGCCGCGCAGATCGGGGCCGAAGGCGACGTTCTGCGCGACGTTCAGATGCGGGAAGAGGGCATAGCGCTGGAAGACGGTATTGATGGCGCGCTTGTAGGGCGGCAGGGGGATGATATTCTGCCCCTTGTAGAGAATTTCGCCGCCGGTAGGCGTTTCAAAGCCGCCGATGCAGCGCAGCAGCGTGGTTTTGCCGCAGCCGGAGGGGCCGAGCAGCGTCACGAACTCGTTCTTGCCGATGTCAATGCTCACGCCGCCGAGGGCGGTGAAGCCGTCCTCGAAGACGACGCGGACATCGCGGATGGAAAGAATGGCATTCTCCATGGTGCGTTCCTCCTGAGAAATGAATGATTAAAAGTTCGGCGGCGTACAGACCCAGATCACCGTCGCCGGGGTCTTGCCCGCGTTCTTCAGATAGTGCGTCATCGAGGGCTTGTAGGAAAAGCTGTCCCCCTTGCGCACGCGGTAGCTCTTCTCCCCCAGCACCAGCGTGATGCTCCCCGCAAGCACATGCCCGAATTCCTCGCCCATGTGCGGCAGGTCCTCCTCCGTCGATGCCCCCGGCTCCAGCGTCACCAGAATCGGCTCGATGTCCTTCTTCTGCGCGTTCGGGATCAGCCAGTGGATCGTCACCCCGTCGTCCGTCTCCTTGATGAACACGTCCTCCTTCCGGCAGACGGGGTCGTCCCCCTGCTCGTCCGAAAAGAACTCGTGGAACGACGAGCCCAGCGTCGTCAGGATGTCCTCCAGCGTCGAAAGCGACGGCGACGTCTGGTTGCTCTCCAGCTGCGAGATGAAGCCCTTCGAAAGCTCGCAGCGGTCGGCCAGCTCCTTCTGGGTCAGATTGTTCTTCTGGCGGAGGTTTCTCAGCTTCTCGCCGATGTTCATTTCCATGCCTCTTCCCTCCACGGTTTGGTCCTGCAAAACTTTGAGGTTAATACAGCGGTACAGATTAAACCATATTTCCGCCCCGCTGTCAAGGCGTTTTCGCGAAAAAACCGCACGATCTTCGGAATCGTTCGCTTTTTTGCCTCATTGACGCGCTCCGTCTCCGGTTTTTCCTTGTATTTTCTGATTTACCGGGTTTACAGAATTTCGACCGAAAATTTACCTTTTCTAAACTTCCGCCGTGTTTTCAAACGCGGAGTTTACAATTCTCAAACCTTTCTCCCCCAGCTTTGCGGCCCGGACAGCCGCACAGATTCCCTGCCGGCTTCGACGCGCCCAATTTGAGGGCTGTCCCGCCGCCGCATTCCGTGGTACAATAATCAGAGGATTTGCCCGGAGCATCCGGGCGCAGCCTGCAGAAACGGAGGATGAACCATGAACAGAAAATGGCAGCGCATCAACCATATGCCGCCCCTCCCGCTTTACGCCGGAGAGCCGCGCGTCACCGCCGGCGCCGCGCACATCGTGCTCGCACGGGAGGCCGCCGCCGAGGGCATGGTGCTGCTCAAGAACGAGGAGCGCACCCTGCCGCTCGATCCCGCCGCGCCGCTGGCCGTCTTCGGCAAGGCGCAGGCCGACTACGTCAAGGGCGGCGGCGGCAGCGGCGACGTGACCACCGCCTACAGCCGCAGCCTGCTGGGCGCCCTGGAGGGCTGGAACCTCTGCGCGCCGCTCTCCGCATACTACGCCGGCTATGTGAAGGAGCAGTATGCGCAGGGCGTCGCGCCCGGCCTCGTCGCCGAGCCGCCGCTGGATGACGCGCTGCTCGCGCAGGCCCGCGCATACGCCGATACCGCGCTGGTGACGCTGTGCCGCTATTCCGGCGAGGGCGCCGACCGCACCGCCCTGCCCCACGACGGCGACTTCTACCTGAGCGAGGCCGAGGAGGCCATGGTCAGCAAGGTGCTCGCCGCGTTTGACCGGGTCGTCGTCGTGCTCAACACCGGCGGCATGATGGACACCAGCTGGTGCCGCGCCAGCGACAGCGTGAAGGCCGTGCTGCTCGCCTGGCAGGGCGGCATCGAGGGCGGCGGCGCCATGGCCGACGTGCTCTGCGGCAGGGTCTGCCCCAGCGGACGCCTTTCCGACACCTTCGCCGAAAACTTCGACGCCTATCCCTCCTCCGAGGGCTTCGGCGATTCGATCCACTACGTTGAGTACCACGAGGACATCTTCGTGGGCTACCGCTACTTCGAGACGATCCCCGGCGCCGCGCAGAAGGTCTGCTATCCATTCGGCTTCGGCCTGAGCTACACCACCTTCGCGATGGAGGACATGGCCTGCGCACCGTCCGGCGACGCGCTGCGCGTCACGCTGTTCGTGCGCAACACAGGCGATGTGGCCGGCAGGCAGGTCGTGCAGGTCTACGGCGAGGCCCCGCAGGGCAAGCTCGGCAAGCCCGCGCGCGTGCTCATCGGCTTCGCCAAGACGCGCACGCTGGCCCCCGG
Source organism: uncultured Clostridia bacterium (assembly GCA_945928315.1). Lineage (GTDB taxonomy): Bacteria > Bacillota > Clostridia > Christensenellales > Aristaeellaceae > Ventricola. Next base: position 24,690 of record CAMENN010000010.1, on the reverse strand, counting down.
TGAGCGCGAGGCCGTCATCATCGACTGCCCTGTGCGTGGCCTTGCCAGCTTCGACGACACCGGCGCGGTCTGCAGGAGCGCCTGGGTGCTCGAGGCGGGCGACTACCATGTCCATGTCGGCGAGAACGTGCGCGACGCCAGGCCGCTCGACTTCTGCCTCCATCTGGAGGAGGACCGCGTGGTGGAGCGCTGCGCCTCCCGCTGCGCGCCGCAGCATCTCACCCGCCGCATGCGCGCGGACGGCTCCTACGAGGCGCTGCCCATGGACAGGAGCGACGAGCCGCTGCCCTATGACCCGTCCGTGCTGCCGTTCGACGGGCAGACCCCGGAGGACTGCCCCTGGACCGGCGGGCTGCACATGTGGGGCGCCAAGGATGAGCTGCCCATGCTCATCGACGTCGCCGAGGGGCGCATGACGCTCGACGCCTTCCTCGACTCGCTGACCCTGGAGCAGCAGATTCACCTGCTGGGCGGCCAGCCCAACCGGGGCATCGCGAACACGTTCGGCTTCGGCAACCTGCCGCGCGCGGGCGTGCCCAACGTGATGACGGCGGACGGCCCTGCGGGTCTGCGCATCCAGCCGCATCTCGGCGTGTGCACGACGGCGTTCCCCTGCGCGACGCTGCTGGCCTGCACCTGGGACGAGGCGCTGGTCGAGCGTGTGGGCCGTGCCGCCGCGGAGGAGGTCCGCGAGAACGGCATCGGCGTGTGGCTCGCCCCGGCGATGAACATCCACCGCAGCCCGCTGTGCGGCCGCAACTTCGAGTACTACTCGGAGGACCCGCTGCTGGCCGGGCACATGGCATCGGCGATGGTGCGCGGCGTGCAGAGCATGGGCGTAGCCGCGTGCATCAAGCACTTCGCCTGCAACAACCGGGAGGAGAACCGCCGCAACTGCGATTCCCGCCTGTCCGAGCGCGCGCTGCGCGAGATCTACCTGCGCGGGTTCGAGCTGTGCGTGAAGGCCGCGCAGCCCTGGTCGCTGATGACGGCGTACAACCCGATCAACGGCGTGCGCGCAAGCGAAAACACGGACCTGCTCACGGGCATTCTGCGCGGGGAGTGGGGCTTTGACGGCGTGGTGACGACGGACTGGTACACCTACGGCGAGCAGCACCGCGAGGTCGCCGCGGGCAACGACATCAAGATGGGCTGCGGCATGCCGGCGCACACGCTCGCGCGCGTGCAGGACGGGACGCTCGATCCCGCGCTCGTGCGCCAGAGCGCCAGGCGCGTGCTGGAGCTGTGCCTGAGGCTGGCGTGAATCGGGCCCCAAAGGGCGGTCAATACAAAGCAGAAAGGGTCAGGGGGCGATGCTCCTTGACCCTTCTTCGCTTCGCGCTGATAGCCCATTTCTATCAAAAATTGGTTTTATGCTGTTCTCAAATGGAATTGAGCTGCTCGATAACCGACCGTCAGGGCTCGCTTCGCTCCCTGACTGCTTTTTCTTTGATCGCTTCGCGATAGGTAGCGATGGGGGCCTTGCCCCCATACCCCTGCCTGAGGGACATTGTCCCTCAGACTCCCTTCTTCGCTTCGCGCTTAGGAAAACAATTTAGAGTGAAATCAGTATTAGCTCTGCCGCTTGCCCCGCGCGCGCCGCTCCTCCCGGCGCCCCGCGCGGTTGCCCAGCAGCCGCGCCGAGCAGTTGAGCGCAAACGCCGCGCACTCGATGCCGTGTCCCTCGCGCAGCAGCTGCGCCGTCACGCGCCGGACCAGCGTCATGCCCTCGCCGACCTCGCCGCAGCCGAAGCGGCCGCTGTAGCGCTCCATGATCCGCCCGATCGCCCGGTTGCGCCGGTATTCCTGCCGCCAGGTAAACGCGTGCGAGTGGATCACCGCCGCCTCGCCGCTGTAGGCCAGCGTGTACCCCGCAGCCAGCAGCCGCTGCGCCATGAGCATGTCCTCATTCGTCGGCAGCGGATGGTCGAACCCGCCCGCATCCAGATACGCCGTGCGCCGGTATGCCGCGAACACGTCCGAGATCAGATACGCCCGGATGCCCAGCGCGGGAATGTCCGCCTGCGTCCACGTCCGGCTCTGCTCCGGATAGTTGAACGTGCGCACCAGCCGCTCATAGGGCCGGGCCTCCGGCCGGGCGATCTGCCGCCCGCCGACCGCCGCGACGGCCGGGTCCGCAAGCGGCGCGAGCAGCTGCTCCAGGCTGCGCGCATGGGCGGGCATCGCGTCCTGTGTCATGAACACGACGGCCTCCCCGTCCGTCATGCGCAGCGCCATGTCGCGCGTGCCGCCGTGGTCAAACGACGCGCGCGCGATAACCTCGACCCGGCAGCCCAGCTGCCGCGCCGTCTGCGCGGTGCCGTCCTCCGACTGCGAGTCCACCACGAGGATTTCCTGCGGCGTGGCCGTCTGCGCGCGAAGCGCGTCGATCAGCGCGGGCAGCTGTGCCTGCGCGTTGAGCGTGGGAATGATCAGCGATACCTTCATACTCGTCCTCTCCCTGGGGGTTTCCTTTTCCCTTTATTATACCCGATCTGCCCCCGCGCGGCAATCCCCCCTTCCCCTGCGGGGGCTTTTTTGCGCAGCCGCCATGCCGGAAACGATGGGTAACCGCAAAAACCGCTGTCTTTCCACGCTTGTGGAAATGTGCTATGATAGGCATGAAGGTCGCCCTGCAACGGTCTGTTTCAACGCCACGGTGACACAGGCGCCGGAAGGACGAGCGCCGGGCAGCAGTATGAAAGCCACGGAGGAAGCTGTATGATTCATGTTTCTGGTTGGATCACGGATGTCAGGCCGCGCAACGGTCTGGAGGAGAAGAATGTCTTCCTTCTGCCTGTCAGCAGCGGCTACCAGCAGTATGGACCGGCGGACGGAGCCGACTATACGATGGAGCGCCCGCAGGGCCGGCTGGACAGTCAGATTCTCTACATACAAAAGGGAAGGGGCCTCTTTGAGATCGAGGGAACGGCCTTTGAGGCCGTTTCAGGGCAGGTGGTGGTGATCCCTGCGCATGCGCCGCATCGCTACACCTATGACCACAGACAGGATTGCACGGTGTATTGGGTGCACTGCACCGGCTATGGCATGCCGGACATGATCGATGCGCTGCTGTCCGGAGGCGGCTTCTGCATCGACGTGGGCCAGAGCCGCCATATGGTCGATCTGTTCCAGCGGATCACCATGGAGTTTCAGCGCAAGGACGCACAGTATGAGGGCATCTGTTCGGGCATGCTTCAGGAGCTCCTGCACTACATCCTGCGCAAGAAGGCGACGCTGGAGGAGGCGGCGCACAGGCGCCGTGACGACCGCATTGATCGCGTCGTCACGCTCATGCACGAGCAGTACATGTATCCGTGGACGATGAAGGAGCTGGCGGATCGCGCGAATCTGTGCCCCTCCCGGTTCATCCATCTCTTTACCGAGACCCAGCACGTTTCCCCCGGAAGGTTTCTGGGAAAAATCCGGATGGACAACGCCAGGGAGCTGCTGTGCGACGACAACCTCAGCATTGGCGATGTCAGCCGGATGGTGGGATTCCAAAGCCTGCAGTACTTCTGCCGCGCGTTCCGTGCCGAGACGGGCATGAGCCCCTCCGAATACAGAAATCAGGCGGAGTAAGCCCTTCTTCCGCGTTTCAATTCTTGCTGAATATTTGCATTATCCTGCTGTCATTCCTTGGTGTGGAAATGCAGAGGATCGAGTTCGTTTCCAGTTTCGTGGAATACTGCGTTCATAATGCCCATATTTATTGATTATTTATCGGGCATTATGAACATGTATTCCACTTTTTTGTCTTTTTCCGTTGTAGGAAAAAGCGATTGGTGTCTTCCGGGCGGGTGTTTGACGGAAAGGGAAAATATTGCTATAATGACCCCGAAATCATACAAAAACGTTGGGGTGTTGAGCATGAAGAGACAAATCGTCTGGCTGATGACCGATACCACCCGCTACGACATGCTGGGCTGCTATGGATTCGCAGACATGCGGACGCCGAACCTGGATGCGCTGGCCCGCGAGGGCGTCAGATTTGATCGCGCCTACTCCGCCCAGCCGGTGTGCGGGCCCGCGCGCTCGGCGCTGTTCACGGGGCTCTTTCCGCACGAGAACGGCAGCTGGGGCAACAGCATGCCGCTGGGACAGGATGTCATGACCCTCGGCCAGCGCCTGAGCAGCCATGGCATTCCCTGCGCCTTCATCGGCAAGTGGCACCTGGACGGCGGAGATTACTTCGGCTACGGCATCTGCCCGCCGGGGTGGGACCCGGAATACTGGTATGACATGAAGTGCTATCTGGACGAGCTGGGCAGCGATGAAGAGCGCCTGCGCTCCCGCATGAACAAAACGCGCTATGACGGCATGGACGAGCGCTTCACATACGGCTATCGCTGTACGGAGCGTGCTGTTCGCTATCTGGAGCAGCACGGCGACGGGGACTTCTTCCTGACGGTTTCCTTTGACGAGCCGCACGGCCCGGCGCTCTGTCCGCAGCCGTACGCATCGATGTACGAGGGCGAGTCGCTGCCGGACACGCCCGCGATGCATGACAGCCTCGAGAACAAGCCGCTCTATCAGAGACTCTGGGCGCAGACGACGAATCCCGATCGCGAGGCCGTGCGCCGCGCGCAGGCGCTCAGCTGCAACGCCTTCATCGACGACCTGATCGGCAGGATCATCGGCAAGGTGCATGAGGTCGCGCCGGATGCGCTGATTCTGTTTACATCGGATCACGGCGCGGCGCTGGGCGCCCACGGACTCAACACCAAGGGCGCGGCGATCTACGATGAAATCGCGCGGATTCCGCTGATCTTCGCAGGCGGAGGCTGCCAAAAGGGGCAGGTGGTCGACGGCGTGGTGTCGCATGTGGATCTTCCGGCGACGGTGCTCGACTACATGGGCGTGCCCATTCCCCGGGCGTTCACGGGCAAAAGCCTGATGGGCGTTCTCTCCGGAAGGGAGGAAGCGCCCGGCCGTGCGTTTGTGGAGTTCAACCGCTACGAGCGGGACCACGATGGCTTCGGCGGTTTGCAGCTCATGCGCGCGCTGATCACCAACGAGTACAAGCTGGCGCTTCATCTGACGGATACCGACGAGTTCTATGTCACGGCGCAGGACCCTTACGACCTTGAGAACCGGATCGATGCGCCGGACTGCCGCGCGGTCAGGGACCGGATGCACGACCGTCTGCTCGACTGGATGAACGCGACGCGGGACCCCTTCCGCGGTTACCAGTGGCAGTGCAGGCCGTGGCGGACGGACCGCCGGCCCCGATGGGCTGTGGATGGATTCACGCGTCAGCCCGAGAACGAACCGGGCGAGTACAGGCAGCTTGATTACAACACCGGCTTGACGATGGAGCAGGCGGTTCGCGCCAAGGAATAGCGAGAGGTGGAAAAAGCATGAGCACAACACGGATTGCCGCACACCGGGGCGCTGCGGGAGGAAACATCCACTGCAACACATGGGTCGCCTTTGAGGCGGCGCTGGCGCAGGGGGCCGACATCATCGAGCTGGATGTCAGCCGCAGCGCCGACGGCGAGCTGTTCGTCTTCCATCCGGGGATGGAGCCTGCGCACCTGGGCATTGATACGCCGCTGTCCCGGATGGAAGCCAGGGGCATCCGGAATCTGCGCTACCTGAACGAGGACAACACGCCGACACAGCTGGGCATCAGCACGCTCGACGAGGTGTTCGAGCAGCTCAAGGGGCGCTGCCAGATCAATCTGGACAAGTTTCCGACCTGCATGGCGGATATTGCGAGGGCGGTGCGCCGTCACGGCATGACACAGCAGGTGCTCGTCAAGACAGAGGCCAGGGAGGAGCTGTTCCGGCAGGTGGAGGAGCTTGCGCCCGATCTGCCCTACATGGTCTTTGCGCGGAGAGAGGATACCGTTTCGGAGATGCTCCGGAAGCGTTTCCCCAACTATCGCGGCACGGAGGCCATCTTTCCGGACGAGACATGCGGCGTCGCGCAGCCGGAATACACGGAGCGCATGCACAGGCTGGGGCTGCAGGTGTGGGTCAATGCCATCGTCTTCGACTGCAGGCGCGTGCTTGCCGCCGGTCATAACGACGACATCTCCGTCGCCGGGCAGCCCGATCAGGGCTGGGGCTGGCTGATGGACCTGGGCGCAGACATCATACAGACGGACTGGCCGGGCATGCTCAGAGCCTATATGAACCGGCGCGAAACGGAGGGACGGAAGCCATGAAGCGCGCCATCAACCGGCCGCGCAAATCCCTGTGGGCGCGGATGAAGAAGCACAAGTACATCTATCTGATGCTTCTGCCCGTCGTGATCTACTACATCGTGTTTCACTATCTGGCGATGGGCGGTCTGGTCATCGCCTTCCAGAACTACAAGCCGAAGCTGGGCATCCTGGGCAGCAAGTGGGTGGGGCTCAAGCATTTCGAGGACTTCCTGACCGGCAAGTACGCATGGCGCGTCATCCGCAATACGCTGGTGCTGAATCTCTATCTGCTGCTCTTCGGCTTCCCCGCGCCGATCATTCTGGCGCTGCTGATGAACGAGCTGAGGGACAACGCCTACAAAAAGACGCTGCAGACGGTATCCTACATGCCGCACTTCATCTCCCTGGTGGTTGTCTGCGGCCTGCTCGTCGATTTCTCGATGTCCGACGGCCTGTTCAACAACGTCCTGGCGCTCTTCGGCTTTGAGCGGACCAATCTGCTGGGCAGCAACCAGTATTACCGGACGGTCTACATCGTCTCCAACATCTGGCAGAACGTGGGCTGGAACTCGATCATCTATCTCGCGTCGCTCTCGTCCGTGGACAACAGCCTGCACGAGGCGGCAGCCATCGACGGCGCAGGGCGGCTGCGCCGCATCTGGCATGTGAACATCCCGGCGATTCTGCCGGTCATCGTCATTCAGCTGATTATGCGAATCGGCAACCTGATGTCCCAGGGCTATGAAAAGACCATCCTGCTCTACAGCCCGGTCGTCTACGAGACGGCGGACATCATCTCCAGCCATGTCTACCGCTACGGTCTGGAGAAGACCAATTACAGCTATGGCGCAGCCGTGGGCGTGTTCAACTCGCTGGTCAATCTCGTGTTTCTGTGCACGGCCAACCAGGTGAGCCGCAGGCTGACGGAAACCAGCCTGTGGTAAGGGGGGAAGAAAAGTGATGGATAAGCGAACCCCGCTTGAGAAGGTGCTGCACGCGCTCAACTATGCCGTCGTCACGGCGGTTTCGCTGATGTGCCTGTATCCCATGCTCCACGTGCTCTTTGCCTCGCTCAGCGATCCGATGCGCCTGCTGGCCCATCGCGGCCTGCTGCTCTGGCCGCAGGGCTTCTCCCTGAAGGGCTATCAGGCCGTGCTGAGCAACCCGAACATCCTCTCGGGCTACATGAATACGATCATCTATCTGGCCGGCGGCCTCGTCGTGAGCATGGTCCTCACGCCACTGGGCGCCTATGCGCTGGCCTGCAAGGATTACCCCTTCCGCAATGTGCTGGTGTTCCTGTTCGTGTTCACCATGTACTTTTCGGGCGGCCTGATTCCCAACTTTCTCGTCATCAAGAATCTGGGCCTGTATGACAGCCGCTGGGCGATCATCCTGCCCACCGCGGTGAGCACATACAACCTGATCGTCATGCGCACGGCGTTCAGCAGCGTACCGGGTGCGCTGCAGGAGTCCGCCTGTCTGGACGGCGCGAACGACTTTGTCATCCTCTACCGGATCTACATCCCGTGCATCCGGGCCACGATGGCGGTCGTCTGCCTGTTCTATGCGGTCAGCCAGTGGAACAGCTGGTTCAATTCGATGATCTATCTGCAAAGCTCGTCCAAGTGGCCGCTGCAGCTGTGGCTGCGGGAGATCCTGATCAACAGCGCGTCGGGCGGCACCTCCGACGACGCGGACGCGCTCTACCTCCAGGAGCTGATCCGCTATGCCGTCATCATCGTCGCCACGGTTCCCATTCTTGTCGTCTATCCCTATGCACAGAAGTACTTCATGAAGGGCGTCATGCTGGGCTCTGTGAAGGGGTAAAAAATGAAAGGAGCGTTGGTATCTCATGAAGAAAATCCTGGTTCTGGTTCTGGCTCTGGTCATGCTTGCCGGCATGGCATGCGCAGAGGTCGCCTACCCGATCGTGGGAGAAGGGGACGAGCCCATCACGCTGACCGTGTTCAGCATCAACAAGATCTCCGACAATGTGAGCAATTACAACGAGACGGCGTTCTTCCGGCATCTGGAGGAGGCGACGGGCATCCACATCGAGTGGGAGCATCCGGCAGTCTCCGGCCTGCAGGAGGCCATGAATCTGCTCACCCTGCGCGACAAGCTGCCGGACATCATCATGTGCGGCAACCTGTACAACGGCGGCGAGTATCAGGGCGTGGCTGACGGCTGCTTCGTCGATCTGTCCGAATACCTGCCGGAGTACGGCCCGGATTACTGGAGCCTGATCACGCAGAGCGATGAGTACTACCGCGCCTCTGCGAACGCCGACGGCGTGGTGCCGGCGTTCCGCATCGTCAAGCCGGTGGCCGATCCGCCGTATCATTACATGCTGTTCAACATGGACATGCTCGCCGGGCTCGGCTGCGAGCTGCCCGTATACATCGCGGACTATGAGCCCGTCTTTCAGAAGATGCTTGAGGCCGGCATCACGCCCTACATGCCGCCCAAGACCGGCTATGAGAAGACGCTGATGGGCGCCTTTGATGTGCGGGAGGGCTTCATGCTCGACGCCGACGGCAGCGTGATCTACGGCCAGGTGCAGGAGGGCTTCCGCCAGTACCTGACGCTGATGCACGACTGGTACGAGAAGGGCTACATCTCCAAGGACTTCATGGCGTCCAGCAACTCGACGAACAACACCCTGTTTGACACCGGCGCGATCGGCACCTACTCCGCCGCCGTCGTCGCCGCCTACAACCGCGGGCAGAAGGCCGGCTTTGAGGTCTCCGCTGCGCCCTTTGCGAGACAGTACAACGGCCAGCAGCTGCACTGGTACGACTACGACATCAGCCCGATCGTCATCCACAACGAGGCGGTGGCCGTGATCTCCACGGACTGCGAGAACATCGAGGCCGCCGTGCAGTGGCTGAACTACTGCTACACCGAGGCCGGCTCCAATCTGGCCTGCTGGGGCGTCGAGGGCGAGGCCTACAACGTCGTGGACGGCCGGCGCGTCTACACCGATCTCATCATGAACAACCCGAACCTGACGACCACCAATGCCAGCTACTACTACAAGATGCACGTGTGGCCCAAGCTCAACGAGCCCGACGTGGTCTGCCACGCGGATCTGCTCAAGAGCGAAGGCGCGCTCAACTCCCGCCTGAAGTGGGCGAACGAGACGTACTTCGACTCGGCGTATGTGCTGCCCAGCGTGACGCTCAGCGAGGACGATCTGAACACGCGCACGGAGATCATGTCGGACATCGAGACCTACGTCAACGAGATGACCCTCAAGTTCATCACGGGCGAGGCATCCCTGGATGAATTTGACAGCTTCGTCGAGCAGGTCTGGGACAGCGGCCTGCAGGAGGTGCTGGACATCATGAATGCCGCCTATGCGGATTACATGAACATCAAGGCGCCGCAGAAGTAATGGAGCGAAGGCGGGGAGCGGGACAGCTTCCCGCCTTTATCGGGCCGTCCGCTTCCAGGGGGCTTGATGGAAGGCGGAATTCCCGGTACAATAGAGCCGATGAACGACAATCGAGGTGATCCCATGCCGCCGCTGCATATCATGATCAAGCCGGTATCCGGCGCGTGCAATCTGCATTGCCGCTATTGCTTTTATGCCGATGAGATGCATCATCGCGGGCAGGCGGTGTATCCGCCGATGACGCAAAAAACGCTGGAAGCCGTGGTTCGACGCACGCTGATTCACGCCGACGGCGCTGTGACGTTCATGTTTCAGGGCGGAGAGCCGACGCTGGCGGGCCTGCCCTTTTATGAAGCGCTGATCGCCTTTGTGCAGCGCTACAACGGGCGGCATCTTCCGGTGCAGTATGCGCTGCAGACCAACGGCTATGCGCTCTCCGACGAGATGATCGCCTTTTTTGCCCGGCACGGCTTTCTGCTGGGGGTTTCGCTCGACGGCATCGCGCCCGTCCATGACGCGCAGCGCATCGATGCGGCGGGCGAGCCCACCTATGAACGGGTGCGCGGCACCCTCGACCGGCTGCAGACGGCGGGCGTGCCGTTCAACGTGCTGTGCGTGGTGAATGAGCAGGCCGCCGCCCATGCGCGTGAAATCTATGAGGCGCTTGCGCCTTACCGGTATATCCAGTTCATTCCGTGCCTGGATGCGCTGGACGGTCAGACGCACCAGCTCAGCGAAGAAGCCTATCTGTCCTTTCTGCAAACGGTGTTTGACCTGTATGAGCGGGATTGGCGCCGGGGACATCCCGTCAGCATCCGCAGCCTTGACAACTGGCTGCAGATGCTTCTGGGCATGCCCCCGGAAAGCTGCGCGATGAACGGCAGATGCAGCCTGCAATATGTCGTGGAAAGCGACGGCTCGGTCTACCCCTGCGATTTCTACGCGCTGGACGAGTGGCGGCTGGGCAATCTGAATGAGACGTCGCTGCTGCGCATATCCCGGACGGATACGGCAAAGCGCTTCATCGGGGCCTCGCTGGCCGTGCCCGAAGCATGCCGGGCATGCCGCTGGTATCGCCTGTGCCGCAACGGCTGCCGGCGCGAGCGCGACCCGGACACCGGTCTGAACCGCTGGTGCGGCGTGATGCAGCGCTTCTGGACGCGCAACGCCGAGCGCGCAGCGCAGATGGCGCTGGACATCCGGCGCGAAAGCCGGAGGACGAGCGGCCGGTGAAGGCGCGCCGGAAAGGGCCGCTTTGCACGCTTGCGCCATGGGCGTCAAACCGGCCGATGCCGCAGAAATACAGAACAAGCGAACGGCGGCACATGCAACATTCAGAAAGCAAAGATGCAACAGGCAGATATTGTCCGGTTTTTCGGTGGAATGTATAATGAGGACATCCATTGATCCGGACAAAGGAGGTTTGACCTGTGCCGAAAATCGTATTCATGGGCGCCGGTTCCAGCGTTTTTGTGAAGAATGTGGTCGGCGACTGTATGCTCGATGATGCGCTGCAGGACAGCGAATTTGCCCTGTACGACATCGACCCCGTCCGGCTGGAGGACAGCCGGCGGATGCTGGAAGCGCTGCGGCGCAACATGGGCTGCAAAGCGGTCATCACATCCTATCTGGGCGCGGAGCACCGCAGGGAGGCCCTTCGCGGCGCCCGGTATGTGATCAACGCCATCCAGGTCGGCCTGTACCGCCCCTGCACGGTGACGGATTTTGAGGTGCCCAGGCGCTTCGGCCTGCGGCAGACCATCGGCGATACGCTGGGCATCGGCGGCATCTTCCGGGCGCTGCGCACCATTCCCGTGCTGGAGGATTTCGCCCGCGACATCACGGAGGAATGTCCCGACGCCTGGTTTCTCAATTACACCAATCCCATGGCGATACTGACCGGGTACATGCAGCGGTTCACACCTGTCAAAACCGTTGGCCTGTGCCACAGCGTGCAGGTGTGCGCCAAACGGCTGCTGGAAGGGCTGGGCATGGACGATGATCCCGCCATCCGGACGCTGATTGCCGGCATCAATCATCAGGCCTGGCTGCTGGACATCCGCGACCGGGACGGAAACGACCTCTATCCGGAGATCAGGCGACGGGCTGCGGCGCGCACGGAGAAGCACGCGGATATGGTGCGCTACGAGATCATGAAGCGCTTCGGCTACTATACCACGGAGTCCAGCGAGCACAACGCCGAATACGTCCCGTTCTTTATCAAGGACAAGTATCCGGAGCTGATCGACCGCTTCAACATTCCTCTGGATGAGTACCCCCGCCGCTGCGAGAAAAACATCGTGAAGTGGGTCACCCAGCGCGATGAGCTGACCAACAATCCGGAGCTGCGCCACGAGCTGAGCCGGGAATATGCCAGTCACATCATCGCCGCCATGGAAACAAACTCCCCCTACAAGATCGGCGGCAATGTGATCAACAACGGGCTGATTCCCAACCTGCCGGCGGAGGCCTGCGTGGAGGTGCCCTGCCTGGTGGATGGCAGCGGCGTGACGCCGTGCCATGTGGGAAATCTGCCCGAGCAGTGCGCCGCCCTCAACCGCGCCTGCATCAATGTGCAGCTGCTGACCATTCTGGCGGCAAAAACGCGGCGGAAGGACTACATCTATCAGGCCGCCATGATGGACCCGCACCTGCAAAGCGAGCTGTCCATCGACGATATTGTCGCCCTGTGCGACGCGATGATCGAGGCGCACGCCGGCTGGCTGCCGGCATACACCTGACGAAGGCCGCGCGGAGCAGTGCCGCGAGCGGCCAGGGCTGAACACGGCGGGGAGGGCGGAGCATGGACATGACCATCAGCCACAGCGGCTACATGAACTGCGCGCCCGGACACAGCTTCGGTCCGGCGACGCGGGACTGCTGCCTGTTTCATCTGATTCTCTCCGGATGCGGCGTCTATGAGGCGGAAGGACGGACTCACGTTCTTCATGCGCGGCAGGGCTTTCTCATTCTGCCCGGGCAGCGGACCCGCTATCAGGCGGACATGCACACGCCATGGAGCTATGCGTGGATCGGCCTGCGCGGGGTGGACGCGGTGCAGCTGATCCACGACCTCGGCCTCGGTCCGGAGCGTCTCATCTGGAGCATGGGAGAGGATGAGCTGCTGGAGGAGCTGTGCCGCCGCATGCAGCGCGACGCCGCCTGCACCGTGGACAGGGCGACCCTGCGGCGGATCATGGCGGGCGACATGCTCAGCTTCCTGAACTGCGCGGCGACGTCCCGGAGCTCCGCCTCCGGCAGCGCTGCCAGTTACTGCGACGACGCGACCCTGTACATCCGGGCGCACCTGAATGCGGAGCTTTCGGTGGAAAAAGTCGCGGAGCAGATCGGCCTGAGCCGGTCGCAGCTGTTCCGCATCTTCAGGCAGGTTTACGGCGTTGCGCCCCGCGCGATGATCCAGAGAATCCGCGCCGAGCAGGCGCGGTACATGCTGCTGCACACGCCGTTCTCTCTTGAGCAGATCGCCGAAGCCTGCGGCTATGCCAATGTCTCCCATTTCTGCGTTGCATTCCGCCGGGATTGCGGTCTTTCCCCCGCCTCCTTCCGAAAGACGCGCCACAGCCTGGAAATGGACGAATGAACGATACTGATTCTCATCTGAAATCCCGCTTCAGGAACAGCACCCGTCTCAATCGCAGGCTGCATTTTCTCCGGGATTTTGGGGCTGCGAAGCGTTGGGAATCACAAGGAGCATCCGCAGGATGCAACTCTGTGAGTTCCCCGGAGGAAACAGGCAGGCTCCGGTCCCCTGAACCCTGCAAGGGGCAGTGCTCCTTGACCCCGCTTCGCGCTTAGGAAAGCAATTCAGAGTGGAATCAGCATGAGAATAATTAGACGCAAAACAGCGCAAAAGCGAATGGCGTCCGCCTTTGGCGGACGCCATTCGTCTGTCCACATGAATGTACTGCTTTGTCTGATGGCGCTTCTTCCGCGCGTCACAGCACGAACACGCCGTCGCGGAACACATCCACCTGCTCACCTGCCGCAGTCTCCACCGTGCAGCGCATGTCGCTGCTGCCGAACATGAAGTCCACATGGAGCATCGACGTGTTCAGTCCCTGCGCGATGAGCGCCGCCTCGCTGCGGTCCTTGCCGTGGAGCACGTCCACATACCCCGCACCCAGCGCCAAATGACAGCTCGCGTTCTCGTCAAAGAGCGTGTTGTAGAACAGCACGCCGGTGCGGCGGATCGGCGAGTCGTACGGCACCAGCGCCACCTCGCCCAGGCGGCGGCTGCCCTCGTCCGTCTCCAGGATGCCCCGCAGCAGCTCCGCGCCGACCCCGCACGACCAGTCCGTCACCTCGCCGCCCCGGAACGTCAGGCGGAAGTCGTCGATCAGGCTGCCGTTGTAGACGAGCGGCAGCGTGTTGACCACCACGCCCTCCGCGCTCAGGCGGTGCGGCGTCGTCAGGATTTCCTCAGTGGGGATATTCGGGGCGAAGCATACGCCGTCCGGCTCCGGACAATGGCAGATGCCGCCCGCAAAGACGCCCTCCTCGCACATGCGCAGGTGCAGGTCCGTCCCCAGGCCGTTTTTCAGATGGAGCGCCACGGGCCGAAGGCCGTTGAGCCTTTTCACCATGCGCTGCATGTCCTCGACGTGCGCATCCCAGCCCGCCACCGGGCTTTCCTCTGTCACATAGCAGCAGCTGTACATGTCCTCCCACAGCGCGTCCAGCGCCGCCTGCGCGCCCCTGTCGGGATAGACCTGCTGCGCCCACTCGGCGTTGGGCACGCAGATGACGCTCCACGCCACCTCGTTGGCCATCCGCCGCAGGTTGAATGCCCGCAGCGGCGCGTTCAGCGCGCGCTGGCGCATGCCCAGCCGGGCCGCGTCCACGCCGTCCATCATGCCGGGCTTCGCCGAGGAAATCCGCAGGTACGCCGCGCCCTTGTCCGCATAGCATGTCTGGCTCTCGCTCATCCAGCGCGGCACGTCGCACAGCGCCTCCTCCGGCGCGTGCAGCAGGCGGATGCGCTCCGCCTGCGGATCGTCATAGCGGATGACCACGTCCCGCGCGCCCAGCGCGAAGGCCTCCTCCATCAGCAGATGCGCGAAGTCCGCCGTCCACAGCGGCGCACTGATGACCAGAATCTGTCCCTTTTGCAGGTTGACGCCCCGCATGAGCGCCAGCCTCGCGTAATTCAGCTTCTTCATGCTTCCTCCCCGGCCGCGCGGCAGCAGGCGACCCAGTGTCCCTCGCTCACCTGGCACAGCCTCTGTTCCTGCCTGCACGCCTCCGTCGCGTATGCGCAGCGGGGCGCAAACCGGCAGCCCGGCGCAGGCTCGATGGGCGAGGTCACCTCGCCCTGAATCGTCTCGATCCGCTTACCGCGGCGCGTGATGTCGATCACCGGAATCGCCGCCAGCAGCGCGCGCGTGTACGGGTGGAGCGGATTCGCAAAGAGCTCCTTCGTCCCGGCATACTCCACGCACTGGCCCAGATACATGACCGCAATGTGGCTGGAGATGTGCTTGACGACCGACAGGTCGTGTGTGATGAACATGTACGACAGGCCCTTGTCCTCCTGCAGGTCCATCAGCAGGTTGAGAATCTGCGCCTGAATGGACACGTCCAGCGCGGAAACCGGCTCGTCGCAGACGATGAAGCGCGGGTTCGTTGCCAGCGCGCGCGCAATGCCGATGCGCTGACGGCGCCCGCCGTCCAGCTCGTGCGGATAGCTGTGCGCAAAGCGCGGCGCCAGTCCGACCGTCTCCATCAGCCCGCCGATGCGCTCGTTCATTTCATGGGCGTTCCTGCACAGCTTGCCGACGATCAGCGGCTCCGCGATGATCTCCGACACGCTCAGCCGCGGATTGAGCGAGGCGTACGGGTCCTGGAAGATCATCTGCATCTCCTGACGGGCGGCGAACATCCTCCGCTTGTCGAAGGTGGTGATGTCCTCCCCGCGGTAGAGCACCTGGCCCGCGGTCGGCTCCAGCAGGCGCAGCACCGTGCGCCCGAGCGTCGATTTTCCGCAGCCGGACTCGCCCACAACGCCCAGCGTCTCCCCCTCCCCGATGGTCAGGGAGACGCCGTCCACCGCGTGGAGCATGCCCGCGGGCGTCTTGAAATACTTCTTCAGGTCGCGGGTTTCAAGCAGCGGCGTACTCATGCCCTCTCCTCCTTCCCCATCAGGTGGCAGCGAATGGCGTGGCTGCCCCGGGCGGTCAGCTCCGGCTCGCATTCCCGGCACAGCGCCGTGCAGTGCGGGCAGCGCGGGTTGAACCGGCATCCCTTGGGCAGGTCCGCCGGGTCGGGCATCAGCCCGTCGATCGGAGAGAGGCGGCGCGTCTCGCGGTTCAGGTCCGGCAGGCTGCCGAACAGGCCCGTCGTGTACGGGTGATGCGTCTTCCCCAGGAAGATGTCCTCCGCCGTGCCGACCTCCACGATCTCGCCGGCATACATGACGGCCACGCGGTCGCAGGTCTGGCTGACCACGCCCAGATCGTGCGTGATGAGGATCGTGGAGGTGCCCAGCTGGCGCTGCAAATCGCCCATCATCTGGAGCACCTGCGCCTGAATGGTCACGTCCAGTGCGGTCGTCGGCTCATCCGCGATGAGCAGCTGCGGCTCCAGCGCCAATGCGATGGCGATGACCACGCGCTGCTTCATGCCGCCGGAAAACTGATGCGGGTATTCGCGCTTGCGCGCGGCCGGAATGCCCACCATCTCCAGAATCTCATCGACGCGGCGCTCCACGTCGGCGCGCTTCATATCCGGCTGATGCTGGCGGATGGACTCCGCAATCTGGTCGCCGATGCGGATGGTGGGGTTCAGGCTGGTCATCGGGTCCTGAAAGATCATGGAGATGCTCGCGCCGCGGATGGCGCGCATGTCCGCGTCCGAGCAGCGGAGCAGGTCGCGGCCCTCAAAGAGGATCTCGCCGGACTGAACCTCGCCCACGCGCCTGGGCAGCAGGCCCATGATGGCCAGCGCCGTGGTCGTCTTGCCCGCGCCGGTCTCGCCGACGAGCCCGAGCGTTTCGCCCTTTTGCAGCGAGAAGGACACGTCGCTCAGCGCGTGCACCTCGTCCTCCTCGGTGTGGTAGACGACCGTCAGATGACGGATGTCAAGCAGATTGCCCATCGTTCGCCCTCCTCAGTTCTTGAGGCGCGGATCGAGCGCGTCGCGCAGGCCGTCGCCAAGCAGATTCAGCGAGAGTACGGACACGGCGATCGCCGCGCCCGGGAAGATCACCAGATAGGGGCTGGTCCGGATCAGGTCGCGCCCCTCGTAGAGCATCGTGCCCCATTCGGGCTGGGGCGGCTGAATGCCCATGCCCATGAAGCTGAGCGAGGAGATCGTCAGGATGGAGGAGCCCATCGCCAGCGTGGCCTGCACGATGATCGGGCCGACCGCGTTGGGGATGATGTGGCGCAGGATGATGCGCGCGTCGCTCGTGCCGCACGCGCGGGCCGCCTCCACGAACTCCTGGTCCTTGACCGAGAGGATCGAGGAGCGGATGACGCGCGCGAACACCGGCATATAGGCCAGCGCGAGCGCGAGCATCAGGTTGGCCATGCTGCGCCCGAGCGCCGCGACGATGCTGATGGACATGAGCATCGGCGGAATCGCCAGCAGCATGTCCATCAGGCGCATGAGCACGTCGTCCACGCGGCCGCCGAAGTAGCCCGAGATCGCGCCGATCATGCTGCCGACCGCCACCGCGATCAGCATGGAGATGATGCTCAGCGACAGGCTCAGGCGGCTGCCGTGGATGATGCGGGCGAACACGTCGCGCCCGTAGCCGTCCGTGCCGAACCAGTGCTTTGCGCTGGGCGTCTGCAGGCGCTCGGCCATATTCATGCCGACGACCTTCGTGTCGTAATCGGCGATCACGTCGGCGAACACGGCGAGCAGCAGGATGGCGCTCATCAACGCCAGGCCGAGCATCGCGAGCCGGTTGCGGCGCAGGCGATGCCAGATCAGGGAAAGCTGGCTGCGCTTCCTGATCGCGGAATTCTCTTTCACGCTCATCGTCTCACCCCTTCGTGTACTGCGACTTGACCCGCGGGTCAATGAACGCATAGATCAGGTCCACCGCCAGGTTGACCAGGCTGTAGGTGACGGTGATGAACATCACCGCGGCCATCACGACGGGGGTGTCCTTCATGCGGATGGAGGTGATGAGCAGCGTGCCCAGCCCGCCCAGCGCAAAGACGGACTCGATGACGACCGAGCCGCCCAGCACCGTGCCGAAGTCCACGCCGATGACCGTGACGATGGGCAGCAGCGCGTTGCGCAGGCAGTGGCGCAGCACGATCTGCCGCTCGCCGACGCCCTTGGCCCGCGCCGTGCGCACATAGTCCGCGCGGATGACCTCCAGCATCGTGGAGCGCGTCATGCGGGTGAGCGTGGCCATCGTGCCGGCGGAGAGCGTGATCGCCGGGAGCACGAAGCTCCGGAGCGAATCCGCGCCGGTCGCCGGGAACCACTTGAGGTTCAGCGCGAAGGAGAGCTGGAGCAGCAGGCCCATGACGAAGCTGGGCAGCGAGGCGAAGAGCATCGCCGTGACCATGGAGACGTTATCGACGATGGAGTACTGGCGGATGGCCGAGATGACGCCGACCGGCACGCCGACGAGCGTGGCGAGCATCATGGCCAGCGTCGCCAGGCACAGCGTCGTCGGGAAGCGGGCGAGGATCTCGTCAAAGACGGGCAGCCTCGTCTGATAGGACTGGCCGAAATCGCCGCGCAGCGCGCCGAGGATGAAGTTGAAGTAGCGCGTGAAGAACGGCTGATCCAGCCCCAGCTCCGCCTCCAGCTTGGCCACCTGCTCCGGGTTGGCCGACTGGCCGAGGATCATCTGCGCGGCGTTGCCCGGCGTCAGGTTCATGATCAGAAATACGATGAAGGAGATGCCCAGCACGACGAGGATCATCATCGCCAGACGTTTGAGCACATATTTTGCCATCGTTACACCCCTTTGTTGAGACCGGCAGACCTGAAAAGGAAGGGACAGCCAACACTGTCCCTCCCTCTGTGTCCATTCGCCGTGCCCGGACGGTCAGAAGCTGAGGTCCTTGAGCATGTAGCAGCCCAGCGGGCTGGCCTCAAGGCCCTTGAGCTCTTTGGTCGCGGTGATCGTCGTCTGCTGATAGACCAGCGGCAGCTGATAGGCGTGCTCCAGGATGTTCGCGCAGACCGCGTCGTAGGCCGCGACCTTGTCCTCGTCACTCGCCTTCGCGGCGGCCTCCAGCAGGCCGCTGAGCTCGTCGTCCACCACGTGCGTGATGTTGCCCGTTCCGCCGTAGCAGTCCTTGTGGAACTGGCTGTACATGACGGAATACGCGTCGAGGAACATCGCGGACCAGGAGCTGATGGTCATCTGGTAATCGCCGTTGGCGTAGACGGCCGTCGTGTAGGCGCCGCCCTCCATCAGCTCGATCTCCACCTGGATGCCGATCATGCTCAGGTACGCCTGGATGACCGTCGCGACCTTCTGGTTGGTGGTGTCCTCCTTGAGGCAGAGCTTGAGGCTCACGCCGTCGGGATAGCCGGCCTCAGCGAGGAGCTCCTTGGCCCTGGCCATGTCAAAGGTCGTGCCGGGCGTCTCGGAGGAGTAGCCGGCGCAGACCGTCGGGATCGCGCTGTTGGCGGGCGTGCCGCGGCCCTCGAGCGCGCCGATGATGATGTCGTCCTTGTTGATGGCCATGCAGATCGCCTGGCGCACCTTCTCATTGCTGAGGACCGGGTCCTCGATGTTCATGTTGAGGGACAGCACGCTTGCCGCATTGCAGGCGTAGAGCACGAGGTTCTCGTCCGCCTCCACCGCGGAGATGTCCGTGGGGTTCACGTTCATGAAGGTGTCGATTTCGCCGTTCTGCAGCGCGATCATGCCGGTGTTCTTGTCGCTGATCGGCTTGCAGATGATCGTCTTGATAGAGGGCGCGCCGGCGAAGTAGTTCTCGTTCGCCTCCAGCGTGATGTGGTCGCCGCTCGCCCACTCGGTGAGCCTGTAGGCGCCGGTGCCCATCGGCTGGCGTTTGATCGCGTCGTTGCCCACGCTCTCGCAGTAGGCCTTGCTCATGATGGAGAAGAACGGCGAGGCCAGGCTGCCCATCATGCCGCCAAACGGCGTGTTGAGCCGGATTTCCACCGTGGTGTCGTCGATCACGGCCACCTCGTCGATGCACAGCGTCATGTCAAACGCCCAGCCCGCGGCGATGGTGCGGTCGAGGGAATACTTGATGTCCTCCACGGTCAGCTTGGAGCCGTCCTGGAAGTACACGTCCTTGGTCAGCTTCACCGTGTAGACGAGGCCGTCCTCGCTGACGGTGATCTCGTCAGCCAGATAGGGCTTGTAGCCGCCGTTGCCATCGGAGATGGTCAGGCAGTCATAGAGCGCGTAGGTGATGGTGAAGGTGTTCATGCTCGCCGTGTTCATCGGATCGAGGCTGGCCGGCTCGGCGCTCATCGCCCAGACCAGCGTATCGCGTGCTTCGGCCAGCGCACAGCCCGTCGCCAGCAGCAGGATGGCCATCAGCGCAGCCAGCGCCTTCAGCAGGTTCTTCTTCATGGGTCTCTCTCCTTGTGTATTGAAAGAATTTGCCCCCATTATATCGCCGTTCCCCGGGGCTGTCAACCGGAGTATTCAGCACATTCCGGGAATATTCAAAAAACCGTTCCTCCGGAATCGAATAACGTCCCGCGTTTTTTGCGGGATTCCCTCCGCCGGCCGGCTTTCGGTTATGCATGGCCATTCACCGGCGCATGCAGCGCCGGGCCTTTGCATCCACAGTTTGTCAGGGTGCTCCCCCGGGGGCCAGCTCCAGTGCCCGCGCAATCTGCTTCGCGATCCGGCGCATGCCCAGCCTCGTCGGATGGCCGCAGGCCCTGTCGATGTCCGCCAGCTCCACCGGCTCCGCATGGACGTGCCGTGCCGCCGCCAGCATGCCCGCCCGGATCTCCGGCTTGATGATGTCGTTGATGACGCAGAGCACCCGCGCCTGCGGATTGTGCTGCGTGACATACGCCGCCATGTGGCAGTACGCGGGCAGCACGGCGTGCAGGTCCTCCTGCGTGAAGCCGTCAAACTGCACCTGCCCGATCCGCCTGTCCAGCCAGCTGTCGTTGGTCGCGCCGAAGAGCACGATCACATCCGGCCGCTCGCCGCCGATGCCCGCGCCCGACAGCGTCCTGTGCATGCGCACGATGAACGCCGACTCCGGCGGCTGCCCGTCGCGCACATCCGCGCAGACCGTCGAGCCGGAGTAGCTGTCGTTTGCCAGAATCCGCATGCCCCGGCTCGCCGCGAGCTGATGCCACCACGTGTCCTCCACGCGCAGCACGTCCGGCACGGCCTCCGGCCGCGGATAGTAGGTCGCCTGCCCCTCGGGGATGTACCCCGCGAAGGCCGAATAGCTGTCCCCGAGGATGCTGAGGGTCTTCCCCTCCGCGCTGTATGCCGCGTCCAAATCGCTCTTTCCCTCCTCCGCCGCTCACGACAGCCTGTAGAACAGCGCGGTGAACAGTACGGCCAGCGCCAGGCAGCCAAGCCCCGACAGGAGCATCGCCGCCTTCGCCGGGGATTTGCCCTCCGCCGCCCGCCGCTCTCTCTTCTCCAGGCAGTAGTCAAAGTAGGTCGTTTTGCTGTCCGCGCGCTCCCTGTTCGGGAAAAACCGGCGCGTCAGCGTGTGAAAAAGAAACTGGATACCGTAGAAATTGCCCGCCTCCTGGATGCAGACCAGCAGGCCGCAGCCGATGACCAGCACGGAGGCGGCGAAAAAGCCGTCGCTCAGGGACTGCATGAGCGGGGCGGTCCCGCCTCCGCGGCTGCTCAGCTCAAAGCCGGCCACGAGCAGCACGATGGCGGCCTCCACGGCCAGCAGGATTGCCCAGGTGATCAGCGTCTTTTTTCTGTTCATGCCTGCCCCAGCTTTCTCCGGCACGCTTCCAGCCCGCTGCGGGTGCAGCTGACCAGGTGACCGGGCGTGACCTCCCGCAGCTCGGGCTGCTCGCCGTCCTGCGCCCCGCCGGGCACATAGACCGTCCGCCTGCGCTGCCGCTCATCATGGGGATCGGGCAGGGGGATGGCCGAGAGCAGGGACTGCGTGTACGGGTGAAGCGGATGGGCAAACAGCTCGTCGGCCTGTGCGATCTCCACGATCCTGCCGAAGTACATCACGATGATCCTGTCGGAAAAGTACTTCACGACGGACAGGTCGTGGGCGATGAAGAGGATCGTCAGCTTCATCTCCTCCCGGAGCTCGTTAAGCAGGTTGATGACCTGCGCCTGGATGGAAACATCCAGCGCGCTGACCGGCTCATCCGCGATGATCAGCTCGGGATTCATGACGATGGCCCAGGCGATGCCGATGCGCTGGCGCTGGCCGCCGGAGAACTCGTGGGGATAGCGCCCGGCGTGCTCCCGGACCAGGCCCACGCGCTCCAGCATCTCGAACACCTTCTGATCGATGTACGCGGGGTCCCGGATGCCCTGAATCCGCAGGCCCTCCGCGATGATCTCCCGGACCGTCATGCGCGGGTCCAGCGAGGCGATCGGATCCTGGAAGATCATCTGGATCTGCGTGACGATGTTCTCTTTGGACGCCGCCTTCAGCCGGGCCGCCCGCTCCGCGGCGAGCCTTTCCCGCTCCGCGGGCGCCGCAGTCCGCTCCTTCTCGTCGTAGGCCTCGTTGATCTCGCGCGCCAGCCGCCTGCGGTAGAGCTCGACGCAGTTCTTGTGGACGTCGCGGGCGGAGCGGATCTGCGCTCTCTGCCCGGCGATAAACGCCCGCAGGCGTGCGTCTCCGCCATCTCCGGCGTATACCAGCCGCGCTCGCGGATGGCCTCGCCGCGCTTGAGATAGAAGTAGAAGCCGTGCCCGCCCTCGTGCGTCATGATGTAGGCGTTTTCGCTGGTGCCGTCAAGGTTGGCGAAGATGAACGGCGCACGATAGGCTTCAAGCTGCGTGCAGTAGCCGCCCGAGAGCTTGCCGTCCCGCATGGTCACATCGTACAGGCCGTTGTCCATCAGAAAGTCGATGTAGGCCTTCGTCTCCGGGGACAATTCGCCGTACATGCGCCGGGTCATGCGAAGGCAGAACTGCTCATCCCTCAGCGGCACGGGATTGCCCTCCGGAAAGAAGATCCCGTCGTCGTAGGGGTACAGGTGCTCAAGCCCCAGCCGCTGCCTGCGGCGCTCGCAGAGCGCCGCCGCCACGGGCACCAGCTGTGCCTTCACCTGCTCCCGGAAGCGCCGCACATCCTCCGGCGTGTAGCCGATGCGGTTCATGCGCAGGTAGCTCAGCTCCACAAAGCTCGCAAAGCCCAGAGCCTTTGCCTGCCGGTCGCGGTTTTTCACCAGGCTGTCGTAGATATCCTCCAGCTCTGCGCGCTGCTCCTCCCAGGAATCGACGGCGGCCTGATACGCCCTGCGCCTGACCGCCCTGTCCGGGGACTGCTGGTCCCGGGCCAGGCTGCTGCGGCTGACCCGGACGCCGCCGTAGTCCGCCTTCGCGTTGGACACCAGCTGGTTGTAGCGGCTCAGCAGCGCGTTTTCCTCCTGCTGAAGCGGGATCAGGCTGCTGTCGTCGCCCATGAGCCCCGTGCGGATGAGGGTGAACGCGAAGGACCCCATCAGCCGCTCGAAGCAGTCCGCAAAGGGCGACTTCACCAGCAGCTCGCCGAAGCGGTTCCTCAGCGCCGAGATTTTCGGCCCGATGTCGTCGTAATAGGCCTGCTCCCGCGCATAGAACGGGTCGTTCACGTCCATGCCGTGGCGGACATAGCACAGGTCAATGGGGGTCATGGCGTCGCCGAGCCGGTACTGCCGCTGCAAAACCCGCAGGCAGTCATCCTCGCAGGCGACAGCCTGCACATCCCGGAAGAGTGCCCGGTATTCCGCCTCGATCTCCTCATAGGTGACCCGCCGGTAGGGCATGTCGCGAAAGTGCATCATCGTTCTCCCCTTTGCAGTGAATCGGGCGGCCCGTCCGCCTCCGCCGCGCCGGAATTGCAGCTTCCGGGCTTTACAGATGCAATACTCACATCATAACTGCTGTATTCGCTTTTTTCAACCCCCTTTTTTCCTTTTTCCGGCATTCATGGCTCCATTTGCTCCATGCACAGGGGGGCCGGAAAAGCCGGTTTCGGGTTAGAAAAAAGGCATGGGGCTGTCCGTCCCATGCCAAAAGTCGTCCCGCTCCGCACGCGGAGCTGGATCAGATCACATAGTCGTTGCCAGGCTCGCTCTGCCGCATGAGGTCCTCGATGGTGAAGCCGTCCAAGTACTCGGTGATGACCCGGTCGAGCCCCTGCCACAGCGGCAGCATGCGGCACTCCGCCGCGCGCGCGCAGCCCTCCTGCTCCACGCAGGGCACCGGCGCCAGCGACTTTTCCGTCAGCCGCAGCACGCTGCCCACCGTATACTGCCCGGGCGCGCGCGTGAGCCGGTAGCCGCCGCCCTTGCCGCGCACGCCGTCCAGCATCTTCGCCTTCACCAACAGCACGACGATGCTCTCCAGATACTTCTCGGAGATCTCCTGCCGGTCGGCGATGGCCTTGAGCGGAATATAGCCCTCCGACCGGTGCTCCGCCAGATCCACCATCACCCGCAGCGCATAGCGCCCCCTCGTCGAAATCAGCATCCGAATCGCTCCTTTCCGATCAACCTATTATACAGCCGGGTTAATCGGAAAATCAATCCCGGATTTTGGAAAAAACTCTTGACAGAATCCTCCCTCCCGGCATATAATCATACTAACCTACTTGAAAGGTTGGTATAAAACGATGGGAGAGGGAACCGCTTCGTTCTTCCGATGTTGACGCGGACCGCATGACCGCCCGCAGAAAATGAATCAACGAATGGAGGAACGCATCATGAGCCATATCTATACATCCGCCGACCAGTTGATCGGCAAAACCCCGCTGCTGGAGCTGACGCACATCGAAAAGAACGACGCGCTTTCTGCGCGCGTGCTGGCCAAGCTGGAGTACTTCAACCCCGCCGGGTCCGTGAAGGACCGCATCGCCAAGGCGATGATTGACGATGCAGAGCAGAAGGGCCTGCTGAAGCCCGGCTCCGTGATCATCGAGCCGACCTCCGGCAACACGGGCATCGGCCTGGCGTCCGTGGCGGCCGCGCGCGGCTACCGCATCATCATCGTGA
>CAMENN010000009.1 GCA_945928315.1 uncultured Clostridia bacterium | reverse complement strand
AAAGGGCTTTCCGATCGCCCTTTGGAAACCTTCGGGCGCAAACCCTCTTAGTTTTGCTTGGAAAGTTTGGATTCTTAGCCTGACAGCCCCTTCTTTAACTTGCGCTTATCACCCGTTTTTATCTGAGCTTACGATCAGATGACCGAAAAGCTGGTGTTCACAAAGCGGACGTCCGCGTGACGCAGCTCCAGACCGTGGCATTCGCGGTCCTTGTGGATCAGCGAGCCGTGCGTGCGGCCGTCCTCCACGGCGTCGAGCGGGAGCTGACGGAACGCGCAGTCCGTGAACGTGATGCGCTCGAGCGGACAGTCCGCCCGCCCGAACAGCCGCGGCAGGCGCGCGCTCCCGCCCTGCATGTGGCTGAACGTCACGTCGCGGATGCCCGCGCACTGCACGCTCGGGTGGTCCGCGATGTTCATGTAGACCGGGCTGTCGTATCCGCGCGCAAAGACGATGTTTGAGAAGAGCAGGTTCTCGATGCGCGTGGCCTCGCGGCCCTGGTCCGGCCAGCGCGCGTCGCCCGTGTTGGCCGGCAGGGAGAAGGAGATGCCCGCCGTGCAGTCCGTCATCGTCAGGTTGGTGAACGCGCAGCTGCGGATGACGCCGTCGCCCAGCCAGCCCACGCGGATGCCTGCCGCGTGGCTGTGCAGGTGACAGCCCGTGACGGTCACGTTTTCGCACGGGGTATTCTCCGGCAGCGAGGCGCTGTTGGCGCGCACGATGATCGTGTCGTCGCTGCAGTCGAGCGTGCAGTCCGTCACGCCGACGTTGCGTGAGCAGTTGATGTGGATGCCGTCGTTGTTGGGGTAGTCCATGTCGCCGGAGACCTTCACCCGGTCAAGGCTCACCGTGTCGCAGGCATGCACAAAGAACGCCCAGCCCGCCGGGGCGTTGACCACGGAGACGTCCTGCACGAGCGCCTGGCGGCAGCCGCACAGGAAGACCACGCGCGGCGGGGTCGGCGCGTCGATGCGCCGGTAGCGCAGGTAGTCCTCCGGCGGCACCGGCGTCACGAAGCTGCTTCCGCTGCAATCGATGGTGCCGCGCCCGGTCAGCGCCACGTTCTCGCAGTCCTCGGCCAGCAGCAGGTAGCTTGCGCGGCCGCGCGGGAGCATCGCTGCGTTCACGCGCGCGAGCGCGATAGGCGGATAGTCCCCGCAGCGGGGAGAGGCCAGCAGCGTCGCCCCGGCCTCGATGTGCAGCTCCACATGGCTGCGCAGGCGCAGCGTGCCGGTGAGAAACACGCCGTCCTGCAGGATCACCCGCCCGCCCGTGCGCGCGCAGGCGTCGATGGCGCGCTGAAGGGCCTCCGTGTCCATCGTGCGGCCGTCTCCGGCGGCACCGAAGTCCCTCGCGTCAATCGTCATGGATGTGCTCCTTTCCGTGTGAAAAGGAGCTGTCAGGCTAATCCTGAACACTCCATGAGGCATCTTTCCAAGAGTTGTTGGCTTGCTGGAGATTGGGGCTCTGCGACCTCCGCTCCGCCAAAGGGCTTTCCGATCGCTCTTTGGAAACCTTCTTGGTTTTTGCCTGGAATGCCTGAATTGACCTGATGAGCACCGCCATCGGCAGAATCATCAGGATGTACAGGGCATAGTGTTCCTTCCATTCCCGGGCGATGCGCTCCCGGGGCGTTCGTTTCTTTCCCTCGGCCTGAGGGGCGGGTTTGGTCATGAGGCATGCTCCTCTCCGTGATGATGTGTTGATGAGGCGGCGCGCTTTTGTCATGCACCGCATCGGAACGATGAAAACCCTGTCGTCGAAGGACGTCAAAAGCTCGATGGTTTCCATCGGCTTTGAGTGCCTGGACAGGGAGCTGTTCGACCCCGCCCGCTGCTATGACCTGCTGGGGGCAAGCGGCGTGAAGCACGCGCGCGTGCAGACCGGCTGGTCGAAGTGCGAGAAGGAAAAGGGCGTCTATGACTTCGGCTGGCTGGACGGGATTGTGGACAGTCTGCTCGCGCGGGGCGTTCAGCCCTGGTTCAACGTGGGCTTCGGCAATCCGCTCTACATGGAGAATCTGCCCAACCCCACGGGCGTGGGCTGCGTGCCGCTCTACTACGGCGAGGAGGCCGTCGCCGCGTGGGCGCGCTTCGCCTGTGCACTGGCAGAGCACTACAGGGACCGCATCACGGAGTACGAGATCTGGAACGAGTCGGATATCGCGCACTTCTGGGTGCCCGGCGAGCCGGACGGCGCGCGCTATGCGGAGCTGATTGCCCTGACCGGCGCGCAGATCCGCCGGGCCCAGCCGGATGCGCGCATCGGCGCGTGCACCTCCTCCGCGGAGGAGACGGACTTCGCGTACCTCGACAGGCTGGCGGCGGGGCTTCACCCGGGCGAGCTCGACTTCTTCTGCCTGCACCGCTACACGGTCTTCCCGGAGAAGGGCTGGGCGGGGCGCGTGGAGGCGACGCGCGCGGTCTTTGAGCGCCATGGCCACCGCCTGAGCTACTGGATGGGCGAGGGCGGCTATCCCTCCTGGTTCCCGAAGGGGCACTGGATGCACCCGCGCCCGGACAACCCCGGCAGCGAGCGCCAGCAGGCCGTCTATCAGCTGCGGCGCTATTTCCAGGATGCGGCGCTGGGGCTTGAGCGCAGCTCGTTCTTCCAGATGGTGGACATGTGGCAAAAGCCCTATCAGAAGGCGAGCGAGGTGCTCTCGCGTCCGGCGGCGCAGGGCGTGCTGAACGGCATCACCTACACGCCCAAGCGCGCTTACGATACGCTGGGGCGGCTGGCCAACCTGCTCAGCGGGGACGTCGCGCCGTTGCGGGCGTATGCGGAGTGCAGCCTGACGGACGCGACGCGCTGCGAGGAGGTCAGCATCCAGACCTTCGCGCTGCGCCGCGGCGATCAGATGCTCTTTGCCTACTACCTGCCCACGGACATTCAGGACGAGTGCGGCATGCGGGAGGGCTTCTCGCTGCGCGTGTATCCGCTGGACGCGGGGGTCGCGCCGATGGCGGAGCCGGTGCTCGCCGATCTGTTCACCGGTGAGGTGTTCTCGGCCGGCATCGCGATGCAGGACGGCTGCCTGCGCGCGCAGGGGCTGCCTATCGCGGAGTACCCACTGGTGCTGTGCGACCGGAGCATGCTGGAGATGATTTAGGAAGAATCGGGCTGTAAGCGCGAAGCGAGGAAGGGGTCCGGGAACTGGTTCCCGGACCCCTTCCTCGCTTCGCGCTTATGGCCCGTTTTTATTCGGCATCAGTATTTCTTCGTGGACAGCGCCTTTTCGATGAGGCTGAGCGCCTGATCCTGCCCGGTGTGGTGGCGGCGCACGGCGAGGGCCGAGTACAGGCTGTCGATGATCGTGTACTGCGCTATGCGCGAGGACAGCGCCACGATGTGGTAGGATGTCTCCTTCGATGCGGTGTCCAGCCGCACGTCCGCGATGTCGCCCAGCGGCGAGCGGCCGATGTTGCTCATCGCGATCACCGACGCGCCGCGGGACTTCGCCAGGCGCGTGGCGTCCACCACGTCCTTCGACGAGCCGGAGTGGCTGATCGCCACGCAGACGTCCCCCTCGGCGAGCATCGTGGAGGCGATGCACTGCATGTGGCTGTCGCTGTACGCGCTGGCGCGCAGGCCCAGACGCATCAGCTTGTGCTGCATGTCCTGTGCCACGGACGCCGAGTTGCCGCAGCCGTAGATGTTGATCAGCCGCGCGCCGTTGAGCAGGGAGATCGCCCGCTCAAATTCCGGCTTGCGCAGGATGTGCAGCGTGTACTCGAGCGAGTGGATCGTGCTGGCGAAGACCTTGCTGAGCACGTCCATGTCCGAGTCGGCCTCGGTGACCTCCTCGTGGATCGTCTCGATCGGGGAGACGACGTCCTGCGCCAGCGTGACCTTGAGCTCCTGATAGCCCTGCATGCCCAGCCGCCGGCAAAAGCGCACCACCGTCGCCTCGCTCGCGCCGCTCTGCGCGGCCAGCGCCGTGATGGACAGGCCGATGATCTCCGTCGGGTGCTCGAGGATGTAACGGGCCACAAGCGTCTCCGCGTGGCTCATGTTCGGCAGACACGCCTCGATCTTCATCATCAG
Source organism: uncultured Clostridia bacterium (assembly GCA_945928315.1). Lineage (GTDB taxonomy): Bacteria > Bacillota > Clostridia > Christensenellales > Aristaeellaceae > Ventricola. Next base: position 44,033 of record CAMENN010000009.1, on the reverse strand, counting down.
CGGGGATGTGGTTGCGGACATGGCTTTCCCTCCTTGCGGGGCTTGATACGGAAAGCATACCATATTTGAAGGAAAATTTCAATTTGCCATGAAAAATTTTTTCAGAAAACGCCCGGAAGGCGTTGACAGGTGAAAAAGATCTTTATATAATGTACTTGCAAATTGAAAAAAGTCTTCAAATGAGCGTTCAACTGTTTCCGAAAAAGTCATCAAAAGTCATCAAAGAGCAACCAAAGGAGTGTGCCTGTATGCTGAACTACCATGTCAAAATCGGTCTGGCGCCCATGCGCCGCGACGTCACGCCGCGCCCGGGCATCTTCAACTGGGAGAAGGCGGAGGAGCGCGGCCACCGCATCGTCGCCTACATCAAGGAGCATTTCGCCTCCGAGAACGTCTCCTTCGTGGACCTTGAGGGGATCAACCCCGTGGACGTCATGTACTGCGACGCGGACGCGGAGAAGGTCATCGAGCGCTTCTCGGCGGAGAAGGTCGACGCGGTGCTCATCATCAACTGCAACTTCGGCAACGAGGAGATCGCGGCGCAGGTCGCCCGCGCGCTGGGCAAGCCGGTGTGCATCTGGGCGCCGCTCGACGACGTGTTCGAGCCGGACGGCATGCGCTACACCGACAGCCAGTGCGGCATCTTCGGCGTGAGCCGCCAGATGCAGCGCTTCCACATCCCGTTCACGTTCATCAAGACCTGCCGCGTGGAGGACGCGGCGTTCGCCGAGGGCTTTGAGCGCTTCGCCGCCGTGGCCTGCATGGTCAAGAACTTCCGCGGCATGCGCATCGCGCAGGTCGGCATGCGGCCGAAGCCCTTCTGCTCGGTCATCTTCAACGAGGGCGAGCTGATGGAGAAGTTCGGCCTGCAGATCGTGCCGGTCAACCTCGCGGTGATCATCGACAAGTACAACAAAATTCTGGCGGAGCGCGACGCGGAGCTTACCGAAGGCGCGAAGCTGCTGCTCTCCCGCTATGAGATGGACGACCTCACCCCGCCGCTGCTCAAGAAGGTCTATGCCTTCGTGCTGCTCTACCAGTGGGTGTTTGAGACGTACAACGTGCAGGCGGTCTCTGCGGAGTGCTGGACGGCCATGCAGCTGGGCGTGGGCGCGATGCCCTGCACGGCCTACAGCGTGCTGGCGGACATGGGCTACGTCATCTCCTGCGAGAGCGACCTGCACGGCGCGATCACCATGGCGCTGCTCTCCTGCGCGACGATGGGCAAGAAGGTGCCGTTCTTCGGCGAGTTCACCGTCCGCCATCCGGACGACCCGAACGGCCAGCTGCTCTGGCACTGCGGCCCGTTCGCCTACAGCCTCAAGAAGGAGGGCGTGCCCTGCAAGAACGTGAACATGCGCCAGTGGTTCCAGGTCAAGGACGGCACCTACACGGTCGCGCGCTTTGATCAGGACGGCGGCAGGTATTCACTGCTCAACGGCGTCTGCGAGACGATGGACGGCCCGTACACCTTCGGCACATATCTGTGGGCGAAGTTCAACCACCTCGACGCCTGGGAGCGCAAGCTCGTCGAGGGCCCGTACATTCACCACATGGCCGAGGTCGAGGGCGACGTGACGGCCACGCTGCGCGAGTTCATCAAGTACGTGCCGGAGCTCACGTCCGATACGGTGGAGTAATCCCGCAAAACAACGGGGACCGGCAATGAAACGCCCGTCACACTGAAAGGAGAACCATCCCATGCTCGTCAACATGAAGGAACTGCTGGCCGTGGCCGAACGCAGGGGCTGTGCCATTCCCGCGTTCAACGTCTACAACGGCGAGACGGCCCTCGCCATCTTCAAGGCCGCCGAGGAGGCCGACGCCTGCATCATCGTGCAGATGTACAGCCGCCTGTTCATGAGCGAGGAGGCGGAGTTCATCGCCCCGTCCATCGTCGATGCGGCGCACCGCTCGAAGGCGAAGATCTGCTTCCACCTCGATCACGGCAGCTGCGACGAGGCTGTCGCCCGCGCCATCCGCTGGGGCTGCACGAGCGTCATGCGCGACGCCAGCGCGTTCCCGTTCGAGGAGAACGCCGCGGTGCTCGAGCGCGTCGTGCACTTCGCACACGACCTGGGCATCAGCGTGGAGGGCGAGCTGGGCCACATCGGCTTCGCCAAGGACGGCGTGCCGACCGATTACACGCAGGTCGATGAGGCGCTGCGCTTCTGCGAAAAGACCGGCGTCGATGCGCTGGCGGTCGCCGTCGGCACCGCGCACGGTCACTACAAGCAGGCCCCCGTGCTCGCCATCGACCGTATCCGCGAGCTGCATGCGGCCATCCCCGCGGCGCTGGTGCTCCACGGCGGCAGCGGCGTGCCGGACGATCAGATCCGCGCGGCCGTCGCGGCGGGCATCCGCAAGGTGAACTTCGGCACCGATGTGTGCGTGTCGTTCCTGGACGCGGTGCGCAAGGTCGATCCCTCGATCATCGGCGTGGATACCTACATGAAGGAGCCGGTGCAGGCGGTCAAGCGCTTTGCGCTCGAGAAGATCGCGCTGCTGGGCGCGGAGGGGAGCAATCATGCCTGAGTTTGACGTCGTGGGCATCGGCTCCACGGTCTATGACACGCTGATGGTCGTCGATCATTTCCCGCAGGAGGACACCAAGCAGCGCGGCATCGAGACGCGCATTCAGGGCGGCGGTCCCTGCGCGACGGCGCTGGTCGCCGCGGCAAGGCTGGGCCTGTCCGCCGCGTACATGGGCACCATCGGCGGGGACGGCTTCGGCCGCTACATGCTCGAGGACTTCGCCCGCTTCGGCGTGGACACGTCGCATGTGCGCGTGGAGGAGGACGCAGTGTCCTTCCACTCGACCGTGCTGCTCAACCAGCAAAGCGGCAGCCGCACCTGTATCTGGAACCCCGGCACGGTGCAGCCGCCCCGCCCGGAGGAGCTGGACGTGGAAACGCTGACGCACGCGCGCGCCCTGCATCTGGACGGGCACATGCTCGATGCGGCGGTGCACGCCGCGAAGCTGTGCCGGGCGGCGGGCGTGCCGGTCTGCCACGACGCGGGCGGTGTCTATCCGAACATCGAGCGCCTGCTGCCGCACGTCAGCTGGCTGATTCCCTCCGAGGAGTTCGCCCTCAAGATCACGGGCGAGGCCGACGCGCCCTCCGCGGCGCGCGCGCTGATGGCGGCGTATCACCCGGAGCTGATCGTCGTGACGCAGGGCAGCCGCGGCGGCATCATCCTCGACGCGCAGGGCCTGCGCGGCTACGGCTGCTACAGGGTGGAGGTCGCCGACTCCAACGGCTGCGGCGACACGTTCCATGGGGCGTTTGTCGCCGGCATGCTCAAGGGGATGGACGTGGACAGCGCCTGCCGCTATGCCAGCGCCGCCGCCGCCATCAAGTGCATGCGGCTGGGCGCGCGCCGGGCGATGCCGGACGACGCGGAGTGCCGTGCGTTCCTCGCCGCGCGGGGCGAAACGCTGTGACCAAGGGACAATGATGAAGGAGCGATAGTATGGAACTCAAAGCCTTTATGCCCGGCATGATCCTCGACGAGCTCGCGGATGCCGTTGGCGGATATGACAACGTCTCCATCGAAAACAGCGACCGCGCCACCTATGGCGTCGATTACTTCTGGGTCGGTCGCATGTGGGAGGACCGCGGCCAGGTGCCGCCGATGCCGGACTGGATCGTCCGCCCCGGCAGCGCGCAGGAGGTTTCGAAGGTCCTCAAAATCGCCAACTACTACAAGATTCCCGTCCACATCTGGGGCGGCGGCTCCGGCTCGCAGGGTGGCGCGCTGCCCATGACCGGCGGCATCCTGATGGACATGAAGCGCATGAACCACCTCATCGAGATCGACGAGGTCAGCCGCACCATCACCGCCGAGGCTGGCATGATCTTCCAGCAGCTCGAGTGGTATGCCAACGAGAAGGGCTACTCCTGCCAGCACATCCCCTCCTGCCTGACCTGCGGCACCATCGGCGGCGCGCTCGGGCACCGGGGCATCGGCATCATGTCCACCAAGTACGGCAAGATCGACGATCAGTGCATCTCCATGGAGGTCGTGCTGCCCAACGGCGACATCATCAATACGCTGCCCGTGCCCAAGCACGCGGCTGGCCCGGATCTCAACCAGATCTTCATCGGCTCCGAGGGCACGCTGGGCGTCATCACCAAGGCGACCTTCAAGCTCTATGAGCAGCCTGAGGACCGCCAGTTCCGCGCGTTCCTCTTCCCGGATATGCACTCGGGCTACATGGCCGGGCGCGACATCATGCAGAAGGTCAAGCCCTCCATCCTGCGCTTCTACGACGAGGCGGAGAGCAGCTCGATCATCAAGAAGATCCTCGGCTTCGAGCAGCCCGGCTGCTTCATGAACCTCGCCGTGGAGGGCTTCAAAAAGATCGTCGATATCGAGATGGAGATCATCCTCGAGTGCGTCAAAAAGTGGGGCGGCCAGGATCTGGGCAGCGATTATGGCGAGAAGTGGTTCGAGAACCGCATCACCTTCTTCTATCCGGGTCACATCATGGATATCCCGCAGATGTTCGGCACGATGGACACCGTGGCCACCTACGCCAACATCGAGAAGATCTACCTGGCGATGAAGAAGGCCGTCAAGGAGGAGTTCCCGTTTGTGCGCTACATCTCCCATTCCAGTCACTGGTATGAGTGGGGCTGCATGAATTACACGCGCTTCATCGTCGAGCCCAAGGACGTGCCGCAGGACCCGGAGGAGGCCCGCCGCCTGCACAACCGCATCTGGAACGTGGGCGTGCGCGCCGCGATGGAGAACGGCGGCGTCATCAACGATCACCACGGTATCGGCCTCAAGCTCTCCCGCCTGATGAAGGAGCAGTACGGCCCCGCGATGCAGGTGATGGAGGCGCTCAAGAAGCAGCTCGATCCCAACGGCATCATGAACCCCTACAAGCTGGGACTGTGACGAGGAGGCAACCATCATGTTCAGCGAAAAAGCCAAAAAGAACGCGGACGCGTGCCGCTTCTGCTACATGTGCCGTCACCTGTGCCCGGTGGAGCTGGTGACCGGCAAGGAGAACAACACCCCCCGCGCCAAGGGATTGCAGGTGTCCATGCTCGAGCGCGGCATGAAGATGGACAGGGGCTGCGCCGTGACGATGTACGAATGCCTGCTGTGCGGCGCGTGCACCGCGGACTGCGTGACGGGCTTTGACCCGCTCGTGTTCATCCGCGAGGGCCGCACGCAGGCCGTGCTCGAGGACCTCGTGCCGGACTTCGCCAAGAAGGTCATCGACCGCCTGGAGGCCACGGGCAACCCCTACGGCGCGACGCAGGCGAAGGTCGATCTGACCGGCGTGCCGCAGGCGGGCGAGACGCTCGTCTGGCTGGGCAACGCCGCCCGTTACGCCGTGCCGGACGTGGCGCAGGCGCTGCTTTCCATCCTCAAAAAGGCGGGCGTGGCCTTCGCCGTGCTCCCGGATGAACCGGCCTCCGGCTGCGAGCTGGGCGACATGATCGGCCACGTCGAGGACGTGCGCGCGCAGGCCAAGCGGGCCGCGCAGGCCATCGCCGCTGCGGGCGCGAAGAAGGTCGTCGTGCTGGACAGCCACGACTGCGCGTTCTTCCTGCATGAGTGCAAGGACTGGGGCATCGAGTTGCCGGAGGTCGTGACGGCGACGGCGTTCGTCGCGGAGCTGATCGACAGCGGCCGCATCGTGCCGCGCAAGGTCGATGAGGTCGTCAGCTATCACGACGCGGCGCGCCTGGCCCGCGATCTGGGCGAGACGGACGCTCCGCGCGCGATCCTCGCCGCGATGGGTGCGCAGCTGCACGAGCTCTACCTCAACGAGAAGGACAACAAGAACCCCGCCAACAAGGCGTGCGGCTCGTTCGTGCGCGCGCGGGAGTGCGGCTCCTCGATCATGGGGCAGATGCGCCCCGATCTGGCGAAGGGCCTGTGCGAAAACCGCTATACCGACCTGCTGCGCACCGACTCGCGCATCCTCGTCTCCGCGGACCCGCAGGCGGCCGAGGCGCTGCGCCTGAGCGTGCCGGAAGGCTGTGAGACCCGCGATCTGTTCGTGATGCTGAGCGAAAGACTGTAAACCATGGACGGCGGCGCGGGCTTCTGCGCCGCCGTTTTGCTCACGCGGCCTACCCGGAAAACAGCGGGCCATCAGCGCGAAGCGAGGAAGGGGTCTGGGGGCCAGCCCCCAGTCTAGGGGTTTGGAGGATGAAATCCCCCAACGTCCCCCCAATCGCGAAGCGTCACCTGACGGGGAATTTCCTCTGCGCCCGGGCTGAACCGGATCGGAAATGACAAAAACGGCACATTTCTTGTCATCCTTTCGCCCGGCGCAGGAAAACTCTTTTTCAGCGCGAAAACATACAAATAACGCCACAGCTGGCGAAATGGCAACGGAAAACCATGTGAACAACGAAAGGAGTGAGCCGTGAATGAACATCTTCGTGTGCATCAAGCAGGTGCCCGGGACGAACAAGGTGCAGGTGGATGAAGCGACCGGCGTCCTCAAGCGGGACGGCGTGGTCAGCAAGATGAATCCCTATGACCTGTACGCCCTGGAGACCGCGCTGCGGCTGCGCGAGGCGCATGGCGGCAAGGTGACGGTGGGCACGATGGGCCCGCCGCAGGCACAGGCGGTGGTGCGCGAGGCCTACATGATGGGCGCGGACGAGGGCTATGTCTTCTCGGACAGGCGGCTGGGCGGCGCGGACGTGCTGGCGACCAGCTATACCCTCTCCCAGGCCATCCAGAGCGTGGGCGACTTTGACCTGATCCTCTGCGGCAAGCAGACCACCGACGGCGATACCGCGCAGGTCGGCCCGGCGATTGCCGAGTATCTGGGCATCCCGCACGCGGCGTGGGTGAGCAAACTGACCGTCTCCGGGGACGGCGTGGACGCGGAGCAGCAGCTGCAGGACGTCATCGAGACGGTGCACATGCCCTTCCCCTGCCTGGTGACGGTGGAGCAGGACATCTGCATGCCGCGCCTGCCCTCGCTCAAGACGGCGAAGGAGATCGGCGACAAGCCGATTCACATCCAGGGGCTGGACAGCTTCCTCGACACCGATGAGACGCACTACGGCCTGACGGGCAGCGCCACGCAGGTGGAGCGCATCTTCCCGCCGGTCAGCGACACGGTGCATGAGCAGTGGAGCGGCGAGGGCTGCGCCGCGAAGCTGTGCGATCAGCTCAAGAAGTGGAAATTCGTGTAAAGGAGGCGGACCCATGGCACAGATAGCAATCCTTGAGCGCAAGTGCACGGGCTGCGGCCTTTGCGTTGCGAACTGTCCCTTCGGGGGCATCGAGATGAAGGATGGCAAGCCGGAGCTGACCGCGGGCTGCAAGGTCTGCGGCATCTGCGTGAAGAACTGCCCGCAGAAGGCCATCCTCAAGCTGGAGACGAAGGTCACCAGCGTGGACAAGTCGAAGTGGAAGGACATCCTCGTCTTCGCGGAGGTCAGCGGCGGCCGGCTGCATCCGGTCGGGCTGGAGCTCATCGGCAAGGCGCAGGAGCTGGCAAAGGCCGTGCCCGGCTATACGGTCAAGGCCGTGCTGGTCGGCGAAGGCGTGCGCGCCTACGCGGACGAGCTGCTGCATTACGGCGTGAGCGAGGCCGCGGTCTATGACGACCCGGCGCTCTCCTACTTCCGCGCGGACGCCTATGCCGCCTGCGTGGAGGACTACATCCGCTTCGCGCATCCGAGCGTGGTGCTCGTGGGCGCGACCTCGCTGGGGCGCAGCCTCGCCCCGCGGCTGGCGACGCGCTTCCACACGGGCCTCACCGCGGACTGCACGAGGCTGGAGCTGCGCGAGAGCAGCGACCTGGTGCAGATCCGCCCGGCGTTCGGCGGCAACATCATGGCGCAGATCGTCACCACGCACACGCGTCCGCAGTTTGCGACCGTGCGCTACAAGGTGATGGATACGCCCGTGCGCAGCGAGCAGGAAAGCGGCAAGATCGTCGTGCGCGCGATCCCCAAGGGCGTGGCGGCCTCCAAGGCCAGCTGCGTGAGCGTGCAGCCGGTGCCGCCCAAGGCGAGCATCTCCGACGCGGAGGTGCTGGTCGTCGGCGGACGCGGTCTGCAGCGCGAGAGCGATATGGACATGATCCGCGAGCTGGCGGGTCTGCTGGGCGGCGACTGGGCCGTCACCCGTCCGCTGGTGGAGAAAGGCTGGGCGACCAATGAGCGTCAGATCGGCCTCTCCGGCCGCACGGTGCGCCCGAAGCTGATCATCACCTGCGGTGTCAGCGGCGCCATCCAGTTCACCAGCTGCATGAACGGCAGCGACCACATCGTTTCAATCAACAACGATCCGGACGCGCCCATCTTCGGCACGGCGCACATCGCCATCGTGGACGATCTCTACCGCGTGGTGCCGGAGCTGATCGCGCAGCTGAAGGAGGCGAGGACATGAGCGCATACAAGCATGTGGACGCGGCGGACCTGGCGTTCCTGGAGGGCGTCGCACCGGGCCGCGTGTTCTCCGGCGCGGACATTTCCGCCGACTATGACCATGACGAGATGACCGAATACGGGCACTTCATGCCCGAGGCCGTCGTGCAGGCGCAGAGCGCGCAGGAGATCTGCGACGTGCTGCGCTACTGCAACGAGAAGAAGATCGCCGTCACCCCGCGCGGCGCGGGCACCGGCCTTTGCGGCGGCTGCGTCGCCATTCACGGCGGCGTGGTGCTCTCCACCGAGCGCATGAAGCGCGTGCTGGAGGTGGATACCCGCAACATGACCGCGACCGTGGAGCCGGGCGTGCTGCTGATGGAGTTTCCCAAGTCGCTGGAGGGCACGGGGCTGTTCTACCCGCCTGACCCGGGCGAGAAGACCGCGACGATGGGCGGCAACGCCATGACCAACGCCGGCGGCATGCGCGCCGTGCGCTACGGCGTCACGCGCGACTATGTGCTGGGCATGGAGGTCGCGCTGGCCGACGGCCGGCTCATCACGCTGGGCGGCAAGACCGTCAAGACCTCGAGCGGCTACAGCCTCATCGACCTGATGATCGGCTCCGAGGGCACGCTGGGCTTCCTGACCAAGCTCACCGTCAAGCTCGTGCCGGAGCCGAAGGTCAACCTCTCGCTGCTCATGCCGTTTGACGACTTGCAGGCCTGCATCGAGGCGGTGCCGCAGGTGCTGGCCTGCGGCTGCGAGCCCACGGCCGTGGAGTTCATGGAGCGCGAGGTCATCGCCTGCGCGGAGAAGTACCTGGGCAAGCAGTTCCCGGATACCAGCGCGGACGCCTATCTGCTCGTGCGCCTGGACGGCCCCAGCCGCGAGGCGCTCACCCCCGCGATGAACACGCTGACCGACCTGGCGCTGTCCATCGGCGCCAAGGACGTGCTGCTGGCCGATACGGACGAGCGCAAGGAGAGCATCTGGAATGCGCGCGGCGCGTTCCTGGAGGCCATCAAGGGCAGCACGCCCACGATGGACGAGTGCGACGTCGTCGTGCCGCGCGATCACATCGCGGCGTTCGTGCGCGAGAGCGTCGAAATCGGCAAGCGCGCCGGCGTGCGCGTGTGTTCGTTCGGCCATGCAGGCGACGGCAACCTGCACATCTACGCCTGCCGCGACGAGCTGTCCGAGGCGGACTGGAAGCGCGGCGTCCATCAGGTCATGGACGAGCTCTACGCGGCGGCCCGCCGGATGGACGGCGAGGTCAGCGGCGAGCACGGCATCGGCCACGCCAAGCGCGCGTTCCTTCAGGAGAGCGTGGGCGAGACGCAGGTGGAGCTCATGCGCGGCATCAAGGCGGCGTTTGACCCCAACGGCATCCTCAACCCGGGCAAGGTGGTGTAAACATGCACGCGATCGAGATTCCCTTTGGCCGGGGAAAGCAGATTGCGCATATCCCGCAGGGGCGGCTGAACGCGGTGCTTGCGCCGCGCCACACCGCCCCCTCCGGGGAGGCGCAGGAGGAGATCGTCCGCTGCGCGCTGGCATCGCCCATCGGCTCGCCGGCGCTTTGTGAGCTGGCGAAGGGGAAGCGGCGCGTGCTGATCATCACCAGCGACCACACGCGCCCCGTGCCCAGCCGCATCACGATGCCGCAGTTGCTTGCGCAGGTGCGCGCGGGCAACCCGCAGGCCGAGATCACCATCCTCATCGCCACGGGCATGCACCGGCCGACGACGCAGGCGGAGCTGCTCGACCGCTTCGGCGGGGAGATCGTCGCCCATGAGCGCATCGTCGTGCACCGCGCGCAGGCGGACGAGGACATGGCCTTCTTCGGCACGCTGCCCTCCGGCGGCGAGCTCTGGCTCAACCGTCTGGTGAAGGAGAGCGACCTGGTGCTCTCCGAGGGCTTCATCGAGCCGCACTTCTTTGCGGGCTTTTCCGGCGGGCGCAAGAGCATTCTGCCGGGCGTGGCTTCGCGCAAAACCGTGCTCTACAACCACAACGCGCGCTTCATCGCCGACCCGCATGCGCGTCAGGGCGAATTGACGGACAACCCGATTCACCAGGACATGCTCTACGCGGCGCAGCAGGCGAAGCTGGCGTTCATCCTCAACGTGATTCTCGACGGGGACAAGCGCGTGGTCGCCGCGGTGGCGGGCGATCGCGAGCTGGCGCACCGCGAGGGCTGCCGCCTGAGCGCGGAGATGACCCGCGTGACGCCGGTCGTCTCCGACATCGCGATCACCTCCAACGGCGGCTATCCGCTCGATCAGAACGTCTATCAGTCCGTGAAGGGCATGACGGCGGCGGAGGCCTGCGTGCGCGAGGGCGGCGCGATCATCATGTGTGCGGCGCTGGGCGACGGGCACGGCGGCGAGGCGTTCTACCGCTGGTTCGCCGATCGTCCGGACGCGGCGTCCGTCGCGCGCGACATCGAGAGCGTGCCCCCGGAGCGCACGCACATGGACCAGTGGGAGGCGCAGATTCTGGCCCGCGTGATGGGCAGGGCGACCTGCTTCATGGTCACGGGCGAGGAAAACCGGGCGCTCGTGGAGAGCATGCATTTTCGCTGGGCGGCGGATGTGGACAGCGCGCTCGCGCAGGCCACGGCGCTGCTGGGCGAGGCTTCGACGGTGACGGTGATTCCGGACGGCGTGGGGGTGATCGTGTGAGGTACCTGCTGGGCGTGGACTTCGGCGGCAGCTCGTCCAAAGCGACGCTGCTGGGCGAGGACGGCCGCGTCGCCGCGACGGCGACGTGCGAATACCCGACCTATTACCCGCAGAGCGGCTGGGCGGAGCAGAATCCCGAGGACAGCTGGAACGCGTTTGTCTCCAATGTGCGCGAGCTGCTTGAGAAAAGCGGCGCCGCGCCGGAGAACATCGCTGCCGTCGCGCTCGATGCGGCGACGCACACGGCCGTGCTGCTCGACGCGCAGGACCGTCCCGTGCGCAACGCGATCTACTGGACGGACACCCGCGCCAGCGCCGAGGCCGACGAGCTGCGCGCGCGCTGCGGGGAGGAGATCACGCGGCTGTCGTTCAACAGCGTATCGAGCCTGTGGACGCTGCCGCAGCTGCTCTGGCTCTCCCGCCATGAGCCGGAAACCCTCGCGCGCACGAAAAAGATCATGGCGGTCAAGGACTACATCCGCTACCGCCTGACCGGCGACTTTGTGACCGACGACATCGAGGCCATGGGCTTCATGCTGCTCGATGCGAACCGCAACGTCTGGAGCGACGAGCTGTGCGCGCTGGCGGGCGTGGCGGCGGACAGGCTGCCGCCGCTCGTGCGGCCGACGCAGCGCCTCTCTGTCCTCCGCGAGGAGGCGGCGCGGGAGACGGGCCTTCGCCGGGACACCCTCGTCATCGCGGGCACGACCGACACGGTCATGGAGGTTTACGCCGCCGGAGCGATTGCGCCGGGGCAGGCGACCGTCAAGCTGGCGACGGCCGGGCGCATCTGCGCCGTGACCGAGCGCGCGGTCGTCGATCCGTGTCTGGTGACCTACCGCCACGTCATCGACGGGCTGTGGTATCCCGGCACGGCGACCAAGTCCTGCGCGGCGAGCAACCGCTGGTACCGTGACACGTTCGGCGGTGACTACGCGCAGATGAGCGGCGCCGCGGCGAGCGTCGCGCGGGGCAGCGACGGATTGTTCTTTCACCCATATCTGCAAGGCGAGATCACGCCGTATCGTGATGACAGGCTGCGCGCCTCGTTCGTCGGCGCGACGGGGCACCACACGAAAGCGCACTTCAACCGCGCCGTGCTGGAGGGCATCGCCTATTCGATGAAGGACTGCTACCAGGAGCTTAAGCGGCTGAGCATCGCCCCGCGCGAGGCCGTGCTCATCGGCGGCGGCGCGAAGGCCCCGCTCTGGCGGCAGATCATGGCCGACATGCTCGGCATTCCGCTGCGCACCGTCTCTGACGTGGATTCCTCGCTGGGCAGCGCGATGCTTGCCGGCGTAGCCGCCGGGGTGTTCGCGGACCATCGGGATGCGGCGGCGCGCTGCGTGCGCATTCAGGACGAGATCGCGCCCGATCCGGAGGGCGTGGCGTACTATGAACGGGGCTTCGGGCTCTACCGCCAGATTCAGGCGGCGCTCGCGCCCATCTATCATCAGCTATGAGGACACTGTGTCTGGTCAAGCAGGTGCCCGACTCCCTCGAGGTGCGCATGGGCAGCGACCTGACGCTCGAACGCGAGTTCGTAGCGCAGGTGCTCAATCCCGCGGACGAGTCCGCCGTCGAGCTGGCGCTGCGCCTGTGCGATGCGCACGGCGGCGAGGTGACGGCGCTGAGCATGGGCCCGGCGCGCGCCGAGGGCACGCTGCGCGAGCTGATCGCCCGCGGCGTCGATCATGCGGCGCTGCTGTGCGACCCCGCCTGTGCCGGCTCCGACACGCTGGCGACCGCCCGCGCGCTCAGCGCCGCGGCAAAGGCGTTGGGACCGTTTGATCTGCTGCTCTTCGGGCGGCGCGCGGCTGACGGCGAGACCGGCCAGGTCGGCGCGATGACTGCGGCGCTGCTGGGCATCCCGTGCGTCGTCCACGCGACGGATGCCGAAATCGAGGGGGACGTGCTGACGGCGTCGCAGCTCACGGAGGCGGGCACGGTCCGCTGGCGGGCGAAGCTGCCCGCGGCGCTGACGCTGTGCGAGTGGAGCTATCCGCTGCGCCTGCCGACGCTCTCCGGGCTGCGCAGGGCCAAAAACGCGCCGGTCACGCATCTGACGCACGAGGACATCGCGCTTTCGCGGGAGGACTGCGGGCTTCGCGGCTCGCCCACGCGCGTCACGCATGTGAGCGCCCGGCCGGCCGGCGTGCGCCACACCGTGTGGCTCAGCGCGCAGGAGGCGGCCGAGACGGCCGCGCAGCTGCTGGGGGAGGTGAAGCCGTGACCACCGTCGTGTACTGCGAGGCGGGGCACCGCCATGCGCTCGAGCTGATCGCGAAGGCGCGGACGCTCTCCTCCGAGGTCATCGCGCTTTGCGAGGACGAGGCCGCGTGCGGCGCGTGCCTGGCGGCGGGCGCGGACAGGGCGGCGCTGCTGCCGCTCGCCCCGGACGACTGCGCGCAGGGCGACGCCGTCGCGGCGGCGCTGTCAAGGCTGGCCCCGGACAGTGTGCTCTTTCCGGCGACGGTGCGGGGGCGGTTTCTCTCCGGTTGGGCCGCGGCGCGGCTCCAAACGGGCCTGACCGCCGACTGCACCGCGCTCGGCGTGACGCCGGACGGCCTGCTGCTGCAAAGCCGCCCGGCGTTCGGCGGCAACCTGACCGCCAACATCCTCTGCCGCGAGCGCAGGCCGCAGATGGCCAGCGTCCGCCCGGGCGTCTTCCCGATGCCGGAGACGGAAGGAAACGTGCCCGCGGCGCCCATAGAGAAGCTCGACGTGCGCCCGCTGCGCGATTACCTGACCCGCGAGGGCTTCACCCCGGCACAGAACGCCGTCTCGCTGCAGGACGCGCAGGTCATCGTCGCGGGCGGCAAGGGCGTGGGCAGCCGCAAGGGCTTTGACAAGCTGTTCCGCCTCGCGGCGCTGCTGGGCGGCGCCGTCGGCGCGACGCGAAGCGCCGTGGACGCGGGCTACATCGGCTATGCGCATCAGATCGGCCAGACGGGCGTCACCGTGCGCCCGAGGCTCTACATCGTCTTCGGCGCGTCCGGCGCGATTCAGCACACCGTCGGCATGAGCGCCGCGAAGACCGTCATCGCCGTCAATCGCGACCGGCTTGCCCCCATCTTCCGCAGCGCGGACTACGGTGTGGCGGCGGACTGGGAGGAGACGATCGACGTCATGATTTCGGAGCTGAGTGAACAGGCATAAAGGAGGAAAACCGGTATGAACTTCAAAAAGACGTATACCCCCGCCAACGGCTATACGCCGCTGTGCAAAATCGGCGAGTGCTCGCTCAAGGACCTCGAGTTCGGCATCATCGAGCTGCGCCCCGGCCAGACGCTCACCTATGACACGAAGGACCGCGAGACGGCGTTCGTCATGCTCTGGGGCACCGCGGGCTTCACGGCGAACGGCAAGGACTACGGCCGTCTCGGCGTGCGCGCGAACGTGTTTGCCAGCCCGAAGGCGGAGTGCTTCTACGCCGGGCGCGGCGCGAAGGTGGAGATCGCCAGCGTGCACCACTGCAAGATCGCCGTCTGCGCGACGCCCATCGACGTGGACACCGAGCCGCAGGCGATCCGTCAGGCCGACGTGCGCGTGACGCGCCTGGGCGTCAAGCCCTGGGAGCGCGACACGAGCTTCATCGTGGACGGCACGACGAACGCGAAGAAGCTGACCATCGGCGAGGCGTACATCACGCCGGGCAACTGGGCGGGCTTCCCGCCGCACAAGCACGACACGGACAACATGCCCTCCGAGTGCGTCGCCGAGGAGATCTACTATTTCCTGTTCGATCCGCAGCAGGGCTTCGGCGTGCAGTGCCTCTACACCGCGGACGGCGAGATCGACGAGGCCTACCGCGTGAAGAACGACGAGCTGGTCGAGTTCCCGTACGGCTACCACACGACGGTCGGCGCGCCGGGCTACAACACCTACTTTCTGTGGCTGATGGCGGGCCAGCATCAGGGCTTCTGCCGGGTGAACGACCCGCAGCACGCCTGGGTCGCCGCGGTCGAGAACATGGTGAAGAAGCTGTAAACCTATCAACAGAAAACAGGCCATCGGCGTGAAGCACCCATGGCCTGTTTTTCTGTCATCCCGGCAGCTTCTCCGCCTGTGCGCCGGCCTTCCACTCCCAGCGCACGGGGATGTCCGCCTCCGAAAAGCTCAGCGGCAGCCGGATCGTCACGCGGGTGCCCTGCCCCGGCGCGCTCTGCACGTCCATGGACGCCGCGTCGCCATAGATGAGGTGCATCCGGTCGAGCACGTTGCGCACGCCCAGCGACGTGCGGGTGTCCCCCTCCGGCGGCGAGGCCACGCGCCCCAGCACCCGGTCGATCATCTCCTGCGTCATGCCGCGGCCGTTGTCCTCGATCGTCACGCGCAGCGAGCCGTCCTCCGCCTGCGCGCGGATCGCAATGTGCGCGCCCGAAAGCCCGCCGCCGTGCACCAGCGCGTTCTCCAGCAGCGGCTGGATCATCATCGTCGGCAGGTAGGCGCCCTGCGCCGCGCGCGCGATCTCAAAGTCGGCGTGCAGGGAGCTGCCGTAGATGCAGCGGTAGATGTCCGCGTACTGCTGCAGGCTGGAGAACTCCTCCTCCACCGTGACGAACTTCTTGCGCATGGCCTCCGCATTCTGGCGGAAGTACGCGGAGAGCATCACGATCATGTCGCTCATCTCGTCGTTGCCGTCGATCTTCGCCAGCGCGTTGAGCGTCTCCAGCGCGTTGTAGATGAAGTGCGGGTTGACCTGCCAGTGCAGGAAGCGGTATTCGTAGGCGAGATTCTGAACCTGCGCGAGCCGCTTGCTGTTTTCCTCCTCGACCAGCTTCTGCACCAGCTCGCGCGTCTTGGCGGTCATGCGGTTGAACTGCCCCGTCAGCACGCCGATCTCGTCGCGGCTCTGCACCGGGGTGCTCACGTCCAGCTCGCCCGCCTCGACCCGGCGCATGGAGTCCACCAGGCGGCGGATCTGCCCGGTCATCTGCCCGCTGACGGCGATGGAGATGATCAGCCCGAAGAGCACGCCCAGCAGCGCCGCGACCACGCCGCTGCGCAGGATGGAGGCCTGCAGCGCCTCCACGCTCTTCATCGGCAGGAAGCCGACGGCCGTGAAGCCCTGCTTTTTGAGGCGGCAGACGGCGTAGGCCGTGTCGCCCACCTGCGCGGTGCGCTGATCGCCGGTGAGCAGCGCCTGCGCGGCCCCGGCCAGCAGCGGGACGTTCTCCCCGCCGCCGACGATCATGTGTCCGTCCTCGCTGAAGAAGAGCACGGAGCAGCCCAGCTGGCCGTTGTAGCTGCCCATGCTGACCAGCTCGCCCTGCTTCATGCGCGCGCACATCTTGCCGACGCGGCGCAGCGGCGAGGTGTCGTACACGTCGCGCAGCAGCCAGACGTCGCCGCTCTCCGTGCGCACCCACTGCGTCTGTCCGTAGCGGTTCTCCTGATACGCCGGATCGGAGAGCAGCGCGCTGCTCTGCGCGGACGCGCTCGAGGAGAGGGAATCGCTGCTGACGATGATGCCGCTGTCCAGCCGCACGGCGACGTGGTCGTACGTCGCGTGCAGGTCGATCATCTTGCTCAGGCAGTAGACGAGGTTGATGCGGTCCTGCTCGTTGAGCGCGCTCTCGCCGCTCATGCGGCCCATCTGCCGGGCGGAGCCGGAGCTGACGCTCATGGAATAGAGGTGGCTTTCGGCGCTCTGTACGGCGTTGGTGAAGTTGATGAGCACCTGCTCGGTCAGCTGCACGAGGCTGGCCGTGCTCGTCCCCAGCACCTGGCGCGAGGCCGTCGCGGTGATCATCGCGGTGATGGCGACGACGACGAGCAGCACGATGCCCAGGTGCGTGATGAGCAGCTTGATGCGATAGGGGAGGTCGAAGAACTTCCGGACGAATGCCTTCATGGCTGTCACCGCCTGACTGCTTGATGGGGAGGATTTCGACGGGAGGGCGGGGAGTTCCTTTGGGGAAAGCAAAAACCGCCGCGCGTGCGCGCGGCGGCGGTGCGGGAATCAGCCCTTCACGGCGCCCGCGGTGATGCCGCTGATGATGTAGCGCTGGCAGCTCAGGTAGAGCGCCAGAATCGGGATCATCGCCAGGATGAAGAACGCAAATGCCTCGTTCAGCTCCGTGGTTTTGCCGTTGAAGTACTGGATCTGCGCGAGCGTCAGCGTCTTCGACTCCTTCTCGCGCAGCAGGATGATCGCGGTGGAATAGTCGTTCCAGATGAAGAGCGTGTTGAGCACCAGCTGCGTCGTGTTGATCGGCGTCATCAGCGGGAAGACGATCTTCCAGAACAGCTGGAAGCGGTTGCAGCCGTCGATGGAGGCAGCCTGCTCCAGCTCGCGCGGAACCGTCTTGACAAAGCCCGTGATCGCCGTCAGGCTGATGGAAATTTGAAGTCCCGCGCGGGCGATGATGAAGCCGATGTTCGTGCTCACCAGGCCGGCGTTGTACCAGTTGAGGTACAGCGGCAGCACGAAGCACTGGAACGGCACCAGCAGGCCCAGCGTCAGCACGGCGTAGAGAATCTTGTAGGCGCGCAGGTGGTCAAAGCGCGCGAGCACCCACGCCGCCATCGACGTGCAGGCCATCAGGATCAGCACGCAGGGAATCGTGTTGATTAGGCTGTTGCGCAGGCCGATGCCAAAGAGCGGGTTCTCGAAGATCACGCGCCGGAAGTTCTCAAGCGTCGGGTTTTTGGTGAACGCCAGACGGTTGGACGTGATCTCCGTGGCGGGCTTGAACGCGTAGAGGATGGCGACGTAGAACGGCGCCAGCACAACGACCACGCACAGGCAGACGAACAGCTTGCGGATGCGCTCGTTGCGCACCTTGCGCCGGTGGGTCTTCGTGTTGGGGTTGTAGACATGCAGCTTCTCTTCCATTACGCCTCAACCTCCAGTCTGCGCAGCGCGCGCGTGACGATCTGCGTGAGCACGATCAAAATGATCGTCAGGATGATGGCGGCCGCCTGGCCGAGGCTCGCCTTGTTGTTGGCGAAGATCGACTGGTAGATGTACATGGCGGTCGTCTGGCCCTCCTGCATGTTCTGCGCGACGACGGAGGGCAGATCGAACGTGCGCAGGCCCCAGGCCAGCAGCAGCGTCACGTTGGTGGTGAAGGCGGGCACGATGTTGGGAATCGTGATATAGATGAACTGCTGCCAGACGTTCGCGCCCTCGACGGTGGCGGCCTCGTAATAGTCCTTGGGAACGGTCTGCAAGGCCGCGATGAAGATGAGCATCGCATAGCCCATGTCGCGCCAGGAGGCCATCAGGGCCATCGCGGGGACGATCTGGTTCGGCAGACCCAGCGGGCTGACCAGCCCGGTCAGCGTGCCGTAGATGTCGGTGTAAACGTAGCTCCAGATGATCGCGCCGGCGGTTACCGACGTGGTGAACGGCAGGAAGAAGATCGTGCGGCACACGTTGTTGAAGCTCGACGCCTTGTGGATGAGCAGCGCCAGGCCGAAGCCGAAGAGCATCGAGAGGAACATGTACTGCAGCGTGAAGGAGAAGGTGACCTTCAGGGACATGCGGAAGTACTTGTTGCCAAGCAGGTATTTGTAGTTGGCCAGGCCGTTGTAGGGGTGGTTCGTGCTGACGATGCTCTTCCAGCTCGTGAAGGAATAGGGGATGCCCTGAATGACGGGGATCAGCACGACGATGGAAAACAGCAGGATGGTGGGCAGCAGAAAGCACAGGTTGCCCAGGTGCGTTTTGGCGCCGAGACCGGCCTTCAGTTTCCGGGAGGGAAGGGTGTTTGTCATGGCTTGACACTCCAATCATGCCGGAGGATAAAGGCACGGCTGACTGCCGCTGCGGACAGCCAGCCGTGCCGGTGATTCAGCTGTGTGTGCGGGGAACGCTCGCCTTAGAGCGCGGCCTGAGCGATTTCCTCGTCGAAGAGCTCCTGCATGTAGGACAGGCAGGTCTCCACGGAGCTCACGCCGGAGGCCTCGGTACCGGTGCAGCAGTACACGGCCCAGGCGGTCAGCGCCTTGCGGTACGCGCTGGTGAAGGCGGAGGAGAACGGCGCGGTGAAGTCGCCGTAGCAGGCGGTGTTGCCGGAGGCCTTCGTCTCAAGCAGGCTCAGCAGCAGGGCCGGGGTGTTCTCGGTCGTCGCGCCGGTGATGCAGGGCTGGTTGGTCTTGTCGGACCACAGGCCCATGCAGTCGGTGAGCCAGAACTCCATGAACTTGCTGGCCAGCTCGGCCTGCTCGGCCTTCTGGTTGACCATGAACGCCTGGTCGACCTGGACGTTCAGCACCGGATTGCTGCCGGAGTCGTCGGTCGGGCAGAGGAAGAAGCCATACTCGAAGTCGCTGCCGGCGATGGCGTTCTCGATGGAGCCGATGTCCCAGGTGCCCTGATAGAGCATCGCGGCCTGGCCGGAGATGAACACCTCGTTGGCGTCGGTCTGCTTGTTGGAGGTGGCGTCAGAGCGGGCCCAGCCGGTCATGCGCTCGCCCCACACGCGCAGGCCTTCCTCGAAGTACGGATAATCCGTGACCTTCTTCTCGCCGCTCATGAGCTTTTCAAACATGTCGTTGTCGCCGTTTTGCAGCGCCTTGGTCCAGACGATCGGGCGCATCTCGATGTCCACGGACGCGCCGTCCGCATACCACTGCGCCCAGGGGGCGATGCCGGCATCCTGCAGCTTCTGGCAGACGGCCAGCAGCTCGGTGTGGGTCTTCGGCAGCTCGATGCCCTGCTCGGCGAAGATCTTCGTGTTGTAGAACACGCCCCAGGACTTGAAGTCCACCGGGTAGGCGTACCACTTGCCCTGGTAGGACACGTCGCCCATGTCGCCGGAGGTCAGGCCCAGCGCCTTGATGACCTCATTGTCGGACAGGTCCTTGATGAAGCCTTCCTCGATCAGCGAGGAGTACAGGCCCGGGTTGCCCATGATGATTTCGGGGTTGTCGCCCGCAGCGATCGCGGTCTCCAGCTGCGGCCAGTAGTCGGTGCCCTGGGAATAGGCGATGTTCTCGAACTCGACGTTCAGGTCCGGGTTGGCGGCCTTGAAGGCCTCCTCGACCGCCTCGAGGCCGGCCTGCTTGTTGCCCTCGACCATGTAGTGGAACACGGTGATCTTCGCGGGCTCGTCAGCCGCCGCGAAGGCGGTGAAGCTCAGCACGAGCGCCAGCGCCAGGACCAGAGAAAGCAGTTTCTTCATGATATTTTCCTCCTTGTTCTATACTCAGGCGGTTATCTCTCCGCCTTGGAACCGGATGTGCAGGGCGATCAGAATTGTATATGCGTTCTTTAGCATATCTTCCAATCACAGACTCATTATGCCATGCAACCTGTCAAAAGAAAATATACTGAAATTTGGAAATTATATTCCAATTCTCTTTCTTTTTTCTTTCCTGTCCGGTTCGGGGAGGAGAATGTGTGCGTCAGAGCGGCTCGCTCTGGGCGGCGCCGGGAACGACGCTGTTGCGGTACTCCGTGGGGGTCATGTGCTCCAGCCGCTTGAACGTATTGTAAAAGGAAATGTAGTTGCTGTAGCCCACGGCGCTGGCGACCTCGGAGACGCGCACGCGCGGGTCGGCCAGCAGCGTGTGCGCGATGTCCATCTTCGCGCGCAGCACATGCTCATGGAAGGTGATGCCCGTCTCCCGCTTGATGAGCAGGGAGAGGTAGTTGGTGTTGATGTGGAACAGCGCGGCGACGTCGCTCAGGCGCAGCGGCTCGGCGGCGTGCAGGCGGATGTACTCGAGCACGCTGCGGGTCATCAGGCTGCCGGAGGAATCGGGCTTCTCCTGCCGCCCGCGGCGGATGGCGTCGCACAGGCGGCGCAGGCAGGCGCGGACCTCCTCCTCGCTGCTGGCGAACAGGCCGGAGCCGATCTCGCGGTCGATCTCGTGCGTGTTGCTGCTGGGGAACTTCTTGCACAGCATGATCGCGTAGAGCGAGAGCAGCGCGCGCAGGTTGCTGTACTGCCGGCCGGCCAGCCCGCACAGCGTCGCGGCGGCCTCGTCGATGGAGGCGTCGTTCAGGTCGGCGTGCTCGGCCAGCGCCTCGACGCTCCGGTGCAGCTGCACGAACGCGCCGTCGCGCTGTCCGCCGTCCCCGTCCTGATAGAACGCAGCCGTCTCCTCACCGGAGAGCGTCTGCTCCCAGAGCACCTGCCGCGCCTGGTGATACGCCTGGCGGATGCTGTGGTGGGAGAACATGCGCTCGCTGACGCCCAGGCGCAGCGGCACGCCCGCCGTGCTGCGCAGCACCGTCTCCACCTGCCGCACGACGCCCTGCCAGTCCGGCTCGCCGTCGCCGAACATGATATAGATGAGCAGCGCGTCGTAGAGCAGCGCCGTCACGGCGCACAGGCCCGCAGCCTCCAGCGCGGTATCCAGCTCCGTGAGCGCGGCGGGCGGCAGCTGCGCGTCGCCGGACGGGGCGACGCAGAGCATGGCGTAGCTCTCCGAATACAGCCCGGAGTCGTGGAGCATCTGGTGGACGTTCTGCCCGGAGCGCGACTCGTTCATCATCAGCGAGAGCAGCTGTGCCTGCGCGGCGAGCTGCTGAGCGCGGTGCACGGCGATGTCCTGCTCGCGGCGGTTCTTGGTGGCCTCCAGCGCGCGGTCGACGACCTCCTCGACCTCGGCGTTGCGGATGGGCTTGAGGATGTAGTCGAACACGGAGAGCTTGATGGCCCGGCTGGCGTACTGGAACTGATCGTAGCCGGTGATGATGATGACCTTGCAGTCGGGCACGGCGGCGCGCACGTCCTCGAGCATTTGAAGACCGTCCAGCTGGGGCATGCGGATGTCCAGCAGCAGGATGTCCGGGCGCACGCGCAGCACGAGCGCCTTGCCGCTCTCCCCATCGAGGGCGGTGCCCGCGATTGTGCAGCCGCGGGAGGCCCAGTCGATCGTCTGCGTGAGGGAACGCACGGTGATGGGGTTGTCGTCGATGATGACCACCTTGGCCTGCATGCAGCTCATTCCTTTCCTGTCCGGCGGGCGAAAAAGGGCACAAATCACCCTGATAAATCCTTTGTCCATTATATCAAATTTGGCGCGCGCTGCCAACAGGGTTTGTATATCTGAAATTTCGCATTTTATCCATGAAATTCTTCTTATTTGCATGCAGGGTATCTGAAAAATGGCGGGGATACAGGAAAAGCCCGCCCCGGGTGGGGCGGGCATAAAGCAGGGCTGTCCGAAGCGGATTCCCGGATCGGAACGGGCTAACAGGAGATTCAACGTCAGGGATCGCTTCGCTCCCTGACTGCTTTTTTCCTGGATCGCTTCGCGATGGGGACGCGGGGCTGCCGCCCAGACCTGCCTGAGGGACATTGTCCCTCAGACTCCCTTCTTCGCTTCGCGCGGTTTTAAGGGATTTTACTTCAGCTCCAGCGCGTAGCGCAGTCTCGTGGTCGCGCTCTGTCCGGGGGCGAGCGCGGTGAAGCCGCTGATCTCCTGTGGCAGGGGCAGGTTGGGGGCGTCCACCAGCCAGCTCTGCGGCTCCGGGCAGACGAAGCCCTGTCCGCCGCCGCCGTTCCAGAGCATCAGGAACGGATAGCCCGCCTCCCGCGTACAGACGAGGTCGCCGCGCGGGGTGATCAGGCGGACGGGGCCGTCGTCAAGCTCCAGCAGGCAGGAGAGCGCCTCGCGCTCCGGCACGAGCGTGCCCTCGCGCAGCGCGCGCAGCAGCGGGGAGTCCGTCACGGTCTCGCCGGTGGGGATGATCGTCTGCGGGTCGTGCAGCCAGTGGCGGCGCACGGGGATGTGCAGGCGGCAGTCGAGCGGGCTCTGCCCGGGAAAGAGCGGGACGCTCCACGCGGCGTGGAAGCCCGTGCCCAGCGGCATCGGCAGCGCGCTGTCGTTGCGCACGGTCAGCGTCTGCACGAGGCCGCCCTCGTCCAGCGTGAACGCGCGCGTCACGGTGAATGCGTGCGGAAAGGTCAGGTACGGATGCTGCGCGTCGGCACGGAAGATGAACGCGGCGCCGCCTCCGTGAACGAATGGCGTCGTGCTCAGCAGGCCGTGGAGGTGGTGATGACGCGACGGCTCGTTGATCGGGAAGTCATAGCTGCGGCCGCCGAAGGAGAAGTGCCCGTCGCGGATGCGGTTGGGCGGAAAGAGCAGCGGCAGGCCGTAGACGTTGGGCGCGGCGGCGAGCGTTTGGGGGTTCTTCGGCTCGCGCAGCAGCACGGCGCCGGATTCATGGCGCAGGCTGACGCAGTTCGCGCCGAAGCGCGGCAGGATGCGCGCGCTGTAGCCGCCGCCGGTGAGCAGCAGGGCGGGCTCGCCCTGCCAGGCTTCGCGTTGGATGTTCATTTTTCCTTCTCCCCGCTTTGATGCAGGCGCATGGTGACCATGCGCGACTTTTCCAGATGGGGCTTGATCTCGTCAAAGGCCCGGCTGCACATGGCCGCGTAGAGCGTGTCGATGACGGCGAGCTGGGCGATGCGCGAGCTCATCGCACCGCTGCGCAGCAGCGTCTCGGTGGAGGAGCTGTAGAGGCGGATGTCGGCCATCTCGGAGAGCGGGTTCTTGCCGTAGCGCGTCAGCGAGATGATCGGCGTGCCCTGCCCGCGGATCTGCCGGGCGAGGCTCAGCATGTCCGTGGTGTCGCCGGAATAGGAGATGAGCACGGCGACATCCTCCGGCGTGAGCGTGAGCGCGGAGAGAAGCTGGCTGTGCGTGTCCATATGGGCGATGGCCAGCTTGTTGCAGCGCTGGAACTTGTTGCAGGCGTCCAGCGCGACGAAGCCGGACGTGCCCAGACCGTAGAAGTCGATGCGCCGGGCCGCGCAGAGCCTGTCCACGGCGGCCTCCAGCGCGGAGACGTCCATGATGGAGAACGTGTTCTCGATCGCCTTGATGCTGCTCATGAAGATGTTGCGCATGACGATCTCCGGGCTGTCGCCGGGGTGGATGTCCTCAAAGCTGCTCTCCGCCTGGGCGGGCGCGGTCAGGTCGCTGTACAGGTTGCGGCAGAGCTCCTTGTAGCCCGTATAGCCCAGCGACTTGCACAGGCGGATGACGGTGGAGATGCTCACGCCGCAGGTGGCTGCCAGGTCGTCGATGGACATGTCCACGGCGCGCTCTGGCTGGAGCAGGAGGAAGTTTGCCAGGTGCTGCTCCTTGGGCGTCAGTGCGTGCAGGGCCTCGCGGATGCGAAGCAGACAGCCGCCGTTTTCATTCATGGTCCTCCCTGCCTTTCTTCTCAAAACCTTCCGATGCCATTATAGCATATGAAAAAAAGTTGTCAACGCGATTTTTGCGCAAAAGGGCGCGATCCGGGCGCGAAAACCGGCCGTCCGGCGCATACGGCCACGAGAAAAATCCATATATTTCTTCATTTTATTGAAATCTGCCGCAGCGGTGTGGCGAAAAACGGGAAAGGACATACTGCACAAAAATTAAAACGCCGATTTTCTTCAAGACAATTATTTTTTAATCTGACGCAAAAGTATTGACAAGTTTTATCTCCGGCCTTATACTAATGCTTATCAAAGACCGGTCACGGAAACGGCCGGCAAAAGGCTCCCATCTGCAGCACAGGTTGAGAAAGGAATGTGACCTGCCATGACCCAAACCAAGATAGCCCCGAACAGACTCAAACGATACCGGCGGATGTGGCGGGATATACGCGCGGACTGGATTCTCTATCTGCTGCTCGTTCCCGGCATGGTGTACGTCGTGCTCTTCCACTACATCCCGATGCTGGGCGTGGCCAACGCCTTCCGCGATTACAGCGCGGTGACCGGCCCCGGCGCGTGGCGCGGCCTGGAGATCTTTGAAAAGCTCTTTTCCCGCGTGGCGTTCCAGCGGGCGTTCAGGAACAACATCATCATTTCACTGTTCAAGCTGCTGTGCGGCTTCCCGGTGCCCATCATCCTCTCGCTGATGATCAACGAGATCCGCCGCCCGAGGGTCAAGAAGTTCATCCAGACGGCGATCATCCTGCCGAACTTCATCTCCTGGTTTATCATCAGCGGCCTGCTCTTCGCCATGTTCTCCGTGACCTCCGGCGCGATTCCGGGCCTCATCCGCGCGCTCAATCCCAACGCCGTGATCACCAACGTCCTGCAGGACAAGGACTGCATCCGCACCGTGGTCATCGGCTCCTATGTGTGGCAGGCCAGCGGCATGGGCACCATCGTCTATCTGGCGGCCATCACCGGCATCGACCAGCAGCTCTACGAGGCCGCGATGATCGACGGCGCGGGCAAGTGGCAGCAGATGGTGCACATCACGCTCCCCACGCTGCTGCCGACCATCATCGTGCTGTTCATCTTCCGCGTGGGCAGCGTCATGAACGCGGGCTTCGACCAGATCTACGCGCTGTCCAACTCGCTGGTCGTCTCCAAGATTGACATCATCGACACCTACGTCTTCAAGATCGGCATCGAGCAGGCGAAGTTCTCCGAGGCGACGGCCGCGGGCCTGTTCAAGTCCGCCATCGGTCTGGTGCTGGTGCTGACCACCAACTACCTGGCCAAGAAGGTCGATCCCGACAGCGGCATCATGTGAGAGGGGAGGAAGCAGCATGAAGAAAAGGAAAAAGTCCGGCCACATCGCCCGGACGCGCGGCGAGCAGATCGGCTACGCCATCATCATGCTCGTGCTGGGGCTGTTTGCCTTCTCCACGATCTACCCCGTCTGGCACGTGGTCATGTACTCCATCTCCGATTCCAAGCTCTCCATGTCCGGCGGCTTCTTCTTCTGGCCGCGCGGCTTCAGCCTCAAGAGCTACAAGATGGTCTTCCAGACCTCGCAGATCTGGATCGCCTACCGCAACTCCATCCTGGTCACGTTTGTGGGCACCGTCATGAGCGTGGGGCTCTCCGCCATCACCGCCTATCCGCTCTCGCGCAAGCGTCTGCACGGGCGCAATTTCCTGAGCATGGTCGTCTTCTTCACGATGCTCTTTTCCGGCGGCATGATCCCGCTCTACCTGCAGGTCGCCCGGCTGGGGCTGCTGGATACGTTCTGGTCGATGATCCTGCCCACCTGCATGAGCGCCTACAACATGTTCATCCTGCGCAACTTCATGCAGGGCGTTCCGGATTCGCTGGAGGAGAGCGCGCGTATCGACGGCGCGAACGACTTCATCATCCTCGTGCGCATCATCCTGCCGCTGTGCACGCCGTCCCTGGCGGCCATCGCCATGTTCTACGGCGTCCACTACTGGAACAACTACATGAACTGCCTGCTCTACACCAACTCCACAGGACTGCAGGTGCTCCCGCTGTACCTGCGCACGGTGCTCAACAGCGCGGCGGCGAATGCGCTCTCCGCGTCCTCGGACCTGTCCTCTCTGGGCGAGGCCGCGAGCGTGCTGACCGAGGAGACGGTCAAGATGACGGTCGTCGCCGTCTCGGTCATCCCCATCATTCTGGTGTATCCCTATTTGCAGCGCTTCTACACCAAGGGCATCACGGTGGGCGCTGTGAAGGGATAACATAGACCGACCATCCCAATCGAAAAGGAGGCACAACCATGAAAAAGACTCTGTCCCTGCTGCTCGCCCTCGTGCTGGTGCTCGCGGTCTTTGCTCTGCCGGCGATGGCGGATGAAAAGCCCGTGCTGACGATGCTCATTTCGGGCGACAACAACCCCTCCGAGGTCAACAGCGTGCTCACCGAGCTCGGCAACCGCATCGGCGCCGAGATCCGTGTCACGATGGTCTCCAAGACGGACTACAGCTCCAAGCTCAACACGATGATCGCCTCCGGCACCGAGCCGGACATCTACGGCGTGCTCGACACCAACACGCTGCTTGAGCTGCGCGACGCGGGCCGCCTGCTCGACATGGCGCCGCTGCTCGAGGAGTACGGCCCGGACATCCTGGCCTACTGCGGCGACAAGCTCGACATGCCGGTGGCCAACGAGGACGGCCATGTCTACGCGCTCGTCTCCGAGGCGGGCACCTACCTCAAGAATCTCACCATCCGCAAGGACTGGCTGGCGAACGTGGGCATGGAGATGCCGACCGACCTCGACAGCTTCTATGACGTGCTCTACGCGTTCACCTACAACGATCCGGACGGCAACGGCGTGAAGGACACCATCGGCCTGGCGCCGAGCATGGCCGACACCTCCAGCTTCCAGCACATCCTCGCCGCGTTCGGCATCGGCGTGCGCGACTGGGACGGCAAGGTCCTGCTCGAGGACGGCACCGTGACCACCTTCATCAAGCATCCGCGCTTCCTGGAGGCCATCGAGTACCTGCGCAAGCTCTACAAGGACGGCGTCATGGACCCGGACTTCGTCACCCTGACCAACATGCAGATGTTCGAGCGCCTCTGGCAGGGCCAGACCGGCATCATGGGCTTCCAGTCCGTGGGCACCACCAACAACTGGTATCCGGGCCGCTACACCTTCGAAGTGCCGGCTGACCCGAGCGAGCTGTTCGGCTTTGCCTACCTCAACGGCGCGGGCGCGCCGAAGGCCTATCCGGATTACAAGAAGGCCAGCGCCGTCATCAAGGCCAGCTGCAAGTGGCCCGAGCTGGCGGTCAAGCTGATCAACTACATCTACTACACCGAGGAAGGCCAGGACCTGACCTACATGGGCGTTGAGGGCGTTCACTACGAGTGGACCGACAAGGAGAACGGCAAGTTCCAGCGCCTGGGCATCTACACGGACGACGTCGTGCACCGTGCGGACGGCGCCTTCGCCTACAACAGCTCCGGCGGATACACCAAGGAGAACGCCGAGACCCGCCTGATGAACAAGACCACGCAGGACTCCCAGGCGGCCGAGTGGGCGTGCGCGACCGAATGGCCTTACATCGCCCAGGTGGTTGAGGCCGACGTCGAGTACGGCGCGACGCTCAAGGACATCGTCAAGGAGTGCTTCGCCCAGCTGATCGTCACCAACGGCGACGTCGAGGCGGAGTATCAGGAATTCGTGGCCCGCTGGGATGAGGAGGGCGGCCTTGAGGTGGAAGCCGAGGCGACCGCCGCTTACCAGGAGGAACAGGCTGCCAAGTAATTTCCACATTGTGGTGGAGGGATGCCGGGCGGCATTCCTCCACCTTTTGTGTGAGGAACCGGCAGAAATCGCCGCCGGAACAGGAAAGCCGGCAACAGAGAATAGAGGATTTGCCTGATAATGGCGAAAGGAATAACCATGAAGACGTATACGTGGTTCGAGGGGAAACGGCCCTTCCCGGCGCAGGAGGACGGCGCGCCGCTGACGCTCTCGTTTGACCGCCCGGCGGATTGCCCCTGGGACGAGCGCTACTGGTTCTGCTTTGACGTGCAGGTCGATCAGTTTTCGGACGCGACGGTTCTGGTGCGCTTTATCCCACCGGAGCCGGAGAAGCCCGTCGTCATCCGGTATCAGCTGCTGCCGGGGCGTGTGGTGCCCTTCAGGGTGTGCCTTGACGAGCTGTGGTCGCGCCGGCACTTTCTGCCGGTGTTCCCCGGCTCCTACAAGGGGCATGTGAACGGCTTCCCGCTCGACCCGCGCCATGTCACGCGCGTGGAGATCGTCGTGCAGCCGGGCCGGGACTTCACCGGCGCGCGGCTTGGCCGCGTGTATGTGGCGGATGAGGAGCCGGCCGGCATCACGGCGGATGCGCCGATGGTGGACGAGATGGGCCAGCTCATCGGCTACGAGTGGCCGACGAAGACGCACAGCGTGCAGGAGATGGAGAACCGCCTACGCGAGGAGCTGCGCCGCGCGAAGGAGGAGCCGGGGGCGCCCCGGCCGGTCTCCGCGTACGGCGGCTATCTGCAAAAGCGCTTTGAGGCGACGGGCTGGTTCCGCACCCAGCACGACGGACAGCGCTGGTGGCTGGTCGATCCGGACGGCTATGCGTTCTTCTCGCATGGCGTGTGCTATGGCACGCGCATGGGCGAGTTCGGCTGGTACAGCGGCATGGAGGGCTTCTATCAGAATGCCCCCTCGCCGGAGGACCCGCGCTACGCAGCGGCGTTCACGCACCCGGGCTGTATCGCCGAGTACGTCAAGCGCCACGGCGTGACGAAGCGCTCGAACGAGTGGATGATCAACCCCGCGCGCGTGAACATGATCCGCACGTTCGGGGAGGACTGGTGGGAGGCGTGGCGTCAGCTGGCGGTCAGCCGCTTCGCCCGCTGGGGCCTCAACACCACCGGTGTGGGCATCGTCAACTTCACGGACGAGCGCGTGGAGGACTTCCTGCGCCTGTCCCACCTGCCCTACGCGGTGACGCTCAAGCGCTTCCCCAAGACGGAGCACTTCATCTTCCGGGACTTCCCGGATGTGTTCTCCCCGGAGTACGCGGAAAACAGCGCGCGCTTCGCGCAAAACGAGCTGGCCCCGCTGGCCAATGATCCGCTGCTCATCGGCTACTTCCTGCACAACGAGCCGGAATGGATGTTCCAGGCCGACTGCTGCGTGGCCTACGAGCTGCTGGTCAAGGAGGAGCCGCTGCAGAGCCGCCGCCCGATGATGGAGTGGCTGCGGGAGCGCTACCAGACGCCGGAGCGCCTGAGTCAGGCGTGGGGCGTGACGGTGGAGAGCTTCGAGCGGCTGCTGGAGCCGATGCCGCGCGGCCTGCCGCTGAGCGAGACGGCGCGGCAGGATCTGCTCGAATACGAGCAGGTGCTCATTCTCGCCTTCGGGCAGATTCCGCTGGAGGCCTGCCGCCGCGTGGACCCGCACCATCTGTGCCTGGGCCTGCGCCACGGCGGCTTCACGGAGAAGGTGGTCGACGGCAGCGCGATCTTCGACGTGTTCTCGTTCAACTGCTACAAGCACTCCCCGAAGGAGATGCTGGAGATGACGCGGCGGGTGAACAAGCCCGTGCTCATCGGCGAATGGCACTTCGGCGGGCAGGAGGTCGGCCTGCTGCGCACGGCGCTGCAAAGCTGCGTGACGCAGGAGGAGCGCGGCAAGGCCTACCGCAAGTTCATCGAGGAGGCGGCGGCGTGCCCGTGGTGCGTCGGCGCGCACTACTTCGAGTACAACGACCAGAGCCTGCTCGGCCGCTTCGACGGCGAGCACATGGCCCACGGCCTCATCGACTGCACCAACCGGCCGTATCCGCCGATGGAGAAGGCGATTGCCGCGGCCAGCGACGAGCTCTACGCGGTGCTCACCGGGGAGAAGGCCCCGTACAGCGCGGAGATTCAGTACCTCGAGCCGCACTGGTGAGCGGATTCTCAGGTAGCAACGAGCTGTAAGCGCGAAGCGAAGAAGGGGTCTGGGGACTGGTCCCCAGGCTAGGGGTTTGGGGGATGAAATCCCCCAACGTTCCTATCGCGAAGCGATCAAAGAAAAAGCAGTCAGGGAGCGAAGCAAAACCTGACGGTGAGTTTTCTCTCGGCTCGAATGGATTTGAGAAGCGAATAAACAGCGTTTTCATGCTGAAAGGAGATCATTTTCCTATGGCTTCCATAAAAAACGAATGGGTTTCCCTCTCCGTGAACGGAAGGGGCCAGATTGACGCCCTCGCGATGGCGGGCGGAAAAAACGTGATCGCCCGGCCGGTGGGCCTGTTCCGCGCGGTGCTTCACAGCGGCGACAACTGGGAGGCGGTCGCCTTCGCGGACGAGCAGGCGCTCACGGTCGAGCAGGAGAGCGACGCCGTCGTCATCCGCGCCGGCAGCCTGCGCACGGCGGACGGCGAGCTGCCCGTCGGCGTGACGCTGACGCTGCGCCTGGACGGCGAGCACGTCGTGTTCGAATCGACCATCGACAACCGCAGCGAGGCGACGCTCGACGACTGGATCTATCCCTGCCTCGGCGCGATCGACACGCTGAACGGCGGCCGCCCGGACCTGCTCTACCCGCGCCACATGGGCGAGCGCATCGTCAACATCTGCGGCTACCTCGCCGGGCTGAACGGCCGCGAGGCGCTGCACGAGGTGACGGCCTCCTATCCCGGCCCGCTGTCGATGCAGTGGATGCTGCTCGACGAGGGCGACACCTGCCTGTACTTCACCGGCCGGGACACGCTCTTCCACACCAGCGCGCTGCGCGCCCGCGGCGACGAGGGCGGCGGCGTCACGATGGAGATGAACAAGCTGGCGTTCGTGCGCCCGGGCGAGACCTGGACCTGCCCGCCGTACATGGCCTGGCTCTATCAGGGCGGCTGGATGCGCGGCGCGCGCGAGTACGCCGCGTGGGCGGCGACCTGGCGCAAGCCCGTCCGCCAGAAGGAATGGATCCGCCGGATGAACGGCTACTTCCTGGTCATCAACAAGCAGCAGTACGGCGATGAGGTCTGGCCTTACGAGACGATCCCGAAGCTCTACGATTACGCGCAGGCGCACGGCTTCGACGCGCTGGGCCTGTTCGGCTGGTATCACTCCGGCCACGACAACCGCTATCCGGACCTTGAGGTCAGCCCGACGATGGGCGGCGCGGACGGCCTGCGCGCGGGCATCGACAAGGTGCACGAGAAGGGCGGCCATGTGACGCTCTACTATCAGGGCCACCTGATGGACGTCGGCACGAAGTATTACAAGGAAAAGGGCCACCTGCTCGAGGGCAAGACGCGCTGGGGCACGCCCTACTACGAGTTCTACGACAAGTTCTGCCAGAGCGATTACTTGCACTTCTTCTCCAAGAAGCCGTTTGCCACGATCTGCCCCAGCTGCGGCGAGTGGCATGAGCTGATGGCCCAGCGCGCCGACTGGATCGCGGGCTTCGGCGCGGACGGCATCCTCTATGACCAGATCGGCGGCATGCCGCCCTATCCCTGCTTCGATGAGAGCCACGGCCACCTGCAGAACCGGCCCTCGCTTTCCCACGCGCAGGGGCGCATCCGCCTGCATCAGCGCATCCGCAGGCAGGTGGACAGCCACGGTGAGTTTGCCTACATGACCGAGCACGTCACCGATGTGCACTCCCAGTTCCTCGACTGCCTGCACGGCATCGGCAGCTATCCGGGCGCGAAGGGCTCCGGCGCGGCCACCACGGGCATCGGCTGCCACTCCGTGCTCACCAGCAGCACGGCGGGCGCGGGCCCGATGATGATGCCGGAGATGTTCCGCTACACGTTCCCGGAGACGATGATCACCATCCGCAACCCCAACCCGACCGTCTCCCGCCGCTACGCGAACTACGCGCTGCTCTACGGCTTCAAGCTCGAGATGGAGCTGCGCTACCGCACCGATCGCGCCTTCATCGAGCAGGACGAGGACGCGCAGGCGCGCGAGTACGTCGCGAAGATCGCCGCGATGCGCCGCCGCCATGAGGACTACCTGATCCTGGGCCGCTACATGGCACAGGAGGGCCTTGAAAACGGCAATCCGGCGGTCAAGGCCGCGGTGTTCGCGCGCGAGGACGGAAAGCGCGCCGTTGCCCTGTGGAACGACACCGACGAGGCCCAGCCGGTCAGCGTCGCGCTGGCGGGACAGGCGCTCACGGCGTACGCCTCCACGGAGGGCGACGGCGAGGGCATCCCGCAGACCATCGCCCCGGAGGGCGTGCTGCTGCTGGTCGAGGCCTGAGGTTATTTGCTGACAGTAACGATCTGTAAGCGCGAAGCGAGGAAGGGTCAAGGGATGAAATCCCTTGCGGGGTCTGGGGCAGAGCCCCAGGCAGGTCTGGGCGGCGGCCCAGCGTACCCCCCTCCCCCTATCGCGAAGCGATCCAAGAAAGCGCAGTCAGGGAGCGAAGCGAGCCCTGACGGCCGGTTATCGCTCTGTTCGGCTGAATCTGAAAGCAGGATCATATCGGACTGCACAGCAGCCTGCGATTGAAACGGGTACGATTGGCAGAGAAAGCATTCAGAGACAACCGGTATCATCAATCGGAAGAGAAGAAGGAGGCCATCCTATGAGCTTCATGTTCCATCCCTATCCCTACAGCGATCCCGAGGCGGTCAACGCCGTCACCGGCATGGGCGTATCGCCCGTGCGCGGGCTGCATAACGTCGCCCGCACCATCGCCGGCCTGCTGCGCGAGGGCAAGCGCGTGGGCATCGACGTCTACCCCGGCACGGATGTGGAGGCGCTGGTCAACGTGCTGCGCCAGCAGTGCGCGGGCAAGGACGGCGGCTCCGCCGTCGCGTTCGTGAACGCGCTCGACCTGCTGAAGCCCGCGCAGGAGATCACCGACATGCTGGAGCCGTATCTGCCGATGGACCGCGAGGTCGATCCCGTGCTGCTCTACGGCCGCCGCTACAAGGACGGCTATCCGGGCCTGCAGAGCGCGGAAAAGGTGCAGGC
Source organism: uncultured Clostridia bacterium (assembly GCA_945928315.1). GTDB lineage: Bacteria > Bacillota > Clostridia > Christensenellales > Aristaeellaceae > Ventricola. Next base: position 10,895 of record CAMENN010000009.1, on the reverse strand, counting down.
GCTGAAGGCACAGCTTGATGCGGGCGGCGCGGCGCTGGTCTATGGCCAGGGCGCGCTCACCGACGCGCTGCGCGACAGCTACGACGTGCGCATCTGGATGGACATCACCCCGCGCAACGCCGTGCTCGCCTACAAGAACGGCCACGCGCGCAACCTCGGTGCCACCGAGGACCTGCCCTACAACCTGACCATGCGCCGCAACTACTACGTCGACTTTGAGACGGCCATGGAGCAGCGCTGGAGCCTCATCCGCGAGGGTAAGCTCGACTACTACGTCAGCGCCGACGTCCCGGAGACGATGCAGATGGTCACCTACGACGAGCTGCTGACCCTCTTTGACGAGCTGTGCGCGCGCCCGTTCCGCTGCCGCCCGGTGTATCTGGAGGGCGTGTGGGGCGGCTACTACATCCACAGGCTGCGCCACCTCCCCAAGGAGATGCGCAACTGCGCCTGGGTGTTCGACATGATCCCGCTCGAGGTCTCCATCGTCGCCAAGACGCCGGAGTATGAGTTCGAGGCGCCGTTCTTCACGTTCGTGCAGGCGATGGGCGAGAAGCTGCTCGGCCATCAGGCGTTCACGCAGTTCGGCGGCTACTTCCCGATCCGCTTCAACTACGACGACACCTATCACTCCTCCGGCAACATGTCCGTGCAGTGCCATCCGGACGCCGACTATGTGATGCGCAATCACGACGAGCTGGGCCGTCAGGACGAGAGCTACTACGTCTGCGTGACCGGACAGGGCGCCAGGACGTTCCTCGGCTTCAACGAGGCGGACAGCTGCAAGGAATTCTTCGAGGAGGCCCGCCGCGCCGAGAAGACCGGCGAGCTGATCGACTATGAGAAGTACATCAACGCCGTACCCAGCAAGCCCGGCACGCAGGTCATGATCCCGGCGGGCACCGTGCACGCCTCCGGCCGCAACCAGGTCATTCTGGAGATCGGCAGCCTGACCGTCGGCTCCTACACCTACAAGCTCTACGACTACCAGCGCACCGACCCGCAGACCGGCATCCGCCGCCCGATCCACCTCAAGATGGGCGCGGACGTCATCCACGGCGAGCGCACGAAGGAATGGGTCTACGACAACCTCGTCAACCACGGCGGCCTCGTGCGCGAGGGCGCGGACTGGAAGGAGATCATCGTCGGCGAGCACGACCTGCTCTACTTCTCCCTGCACAACCTCATCTTCAACACCACCATGGAGGACGACACCGACGGGCTGTTCCACGTCCTCGCGCTGGTGGACGGCGAGAAGGTCAAGGTCGCCTCGGTGGACGACCCGAGCAAGTGCTACATCATGAACAACATGGACATCATCGTCATCCCCGCCACGCTGGGCCGCTACACGCTGACCAACCTCGGCGTGAGCACCGTCACCGTGCACAAGACGCTGCTGAAAAAGGAAGGCTGACGCCATGACACAGGCAGTGGTGCTGGATGTCGGCGGCACGTTCGTCAAGTACGGCGTGGTGACTGACGGAGCAATCGGCGAAACCGGGCAGTTTCCCATCCGGGAAAACGGCACGGCGGAGGAAATCCTCGGCCCGATCCTCGCGTTTCTCACGGCGCACCCCGCGCCGCGCGTGGCGGTGAGCATCCCCGGACCGATGGATTATCCCCGCGGCATGAGCCTCATGAAGCACAAGTTCGCGGCGATCTACGGCGTGAGCCTGGCCGACTGGCTGGGCGAGCGCCTGCCGGGGACGGAGATCGTGTTCGTGCATGACGGCGTGGCGTTCGCGCTGGGCGAAATGGCCGACGGCGCGCTCGCGGGCTGTCATTGCGCCGCGGGCGTGATGCTCGGCACGGGGCTGGGCTTTGCGCTGTGTCGGGCGGGCCGCGTGCTCGTCGGCCCGGCGAAGACGCCCGCGCACCCGCTCTGGAACGCGCCGTATCAGGGCGGCATCGCCGAGGAGGCCGTCTCCGGGCGTGCGCTGCGGCGGCGCTGGCGGGAGCTGGGACGCGAGGCGCTCGACGTCCGGGAGATCGCGCAACTGGCGAACGCAGGCGACGTGCAGGCCAAAATGCTCTTTGAGCAGGCGGGCGAGGACATGGGCCGCATGCTGGGCGCGCATCTTGACGGCCGGGGTGTGGAGCGCATTGCCGTCGGCGGGCAGATCGCCAGATCGTGGGCGCTGATGGCGCCGGGCTTTGCGCGCACATGCGGGATCGGGATCGTCCCTGCGGCGCATATCGGCGACGCGGCCCTGCGCGGGGCCTGGGCCTACGCACAGAAGGGCGACGCGCTGCTGAAAATGATCTCATAGCCGCTTGAAACCGCGCGAAGCGAGGAAGGGGTCTGGGGACTGGTCCCTGGTGGGGTCAAGGGGCAAAGCCCCTTGGCAGGGTTTGGGGCGGCAGCCCCAAGAACTTTCAAAAGAAAGCAGTTTCAGAGCAGGCTGCGCAGCAGCCTACGATTGAAACGGGGCTGATGCGACAGGGCTGTCGTTGCCGGCCCACAAGCAGCTTCATTCGCAGGACTGCCGGATTGACCCTCCGGCAGTCCTTTTCTGTAAAAAAACCAAACCGCACCGGCCCGGGGCTCCGCGATCTCCGCCCCGCCAAAGGGCTTTCCGATCGGTCCGGGAATTGCAATCGTCGCAGCAAGCTGCTCCTTGACAGTTCCCACGCTCCGCCTGCCTTCATCCCGCGAAGCGATCGGCAGGCTCCGGTCCCTTTGGAAACCTTCGGGCGCAAACCCTCTTAGTTTTGCTTGGATTGTCAGGATTCTTAGCCTGACAGCCCCTTTTGTTGTGCAGTTTTTTCCGGCGGGCACCGGCTCCGGATCAAGGCGGCGCAGTTCGCGCAACAACCCGCATTTCTACCCGCCAATCCCCTTTTTCCGCGCATGCTTTCCGCCTCCTGCGCATATCCTAGCCATGACGCCCGGCTGCATACAGATGTTCACAATCCCCGCGGCGGATTTTCGTCATCTGAACCCCGCCGGAAAAAGGTTTTCGTCATTGTGCGAGACTTCAAAGAAGTTTGTGTATCAGGTATTGACAAAGCGCCGCCAGCGTTCTATAATATTCGTGTGGTGAGTGAAACCGTTTCCGGAACCGTTTCCGATCACGGTGGAACCGCCGCATCTTCCATCCGCTGCCCGCGGGGTGACGAACGCATCCCCCGTACAGAATAATCATCTTTTGGAAGGAGATCTACCCATGAAGAAAATCGTTGCTCTGGTTCTGGCCCTGGCCCTGTGCCTCGCGCTGGCCATGACGGCGTCCGCCGAGGGCTCCGTCTACTACCTCAACTTCAAGCCCGAGCAGGACACGCAGTGGCAGGAGCTGGCCAAGCTCTACACCGAGAAGACCGGTGTCACCGTCAATGTCGTGACCGCGGCCTCCGGCAACTACGAGACCACGCTCATGTCCGAGATGGAGAAGAGCGACTGCCCGACCCTCTTCCAGGTCAACGGCCCGGTCGGCCTGGCCAACTGGAAGGACTACTGCTATGATCTCAAGGATTCCGAGATCTACAAGCACCTGACCTCCGATGCTTTCGCCCTCAAGGACGGCGACAGCGTGCTGGGTCTGGCCTACGTCATCGAGACCTACGGCATCATCACCAACAAGGCGCTGCTGGAGAAGGCCGGCTACAAGGCTGAGGACATCAACAGCTTCGCCAAGCTGAAGGAAGTCGCCGACGACATCCAGGCCCGCAAGGACGAGCTCGGCGTGGACGGCGCGTTCACGTCCGCCGGCATGGACGGCTCCTCCGACTGGCGCTTCAAGACCCATCTGGCCAACATGCCCATCTACTATGAGTACAAGGCGGACGGCATCAGCTCCACCGAGGCCATCAAGGGCACCTACCTGGACAACTACAAGGCGATCTGGGATCTGTACATCACCGATTCCACCTGCGATCCGGCGCTGCTGGCTGCCAAGACCGGCGATGACGCCCGCAACGAGTTCCTGGCTGGCAAGGCCGTGTTCTTCCAGAACGGCACCTGGGAGTGGGGCAACCTCTCTTCCATGGGCGCTGAGAACCTGACCATGCTGCCGATCTACATCGGCGCTGAGGGCGAGGAGAACCAGGGCCTGTGCACCGGCACCGAGAACTTCTGGTGCGTGAACGGCCTGGCCGATCAGGAGGACATCGACGCGACCCTCGCGTTCCTCGAGTGGGTCATCACCTCCGACGAGGGCCGCAAGAGCATGTCTCAGGACATGGGCTTCGTCGTGCCGTTTGACACCTTCACCGGTGAGTACGCTTCCTCCAACGCGCTGGTTGCTGTGGATACGGCCATGACCGCCGCGGGCAAGACCCCGGTGTCCTGGAACTTCACCACCATGCCGTCCGAGGAGTGGAAGAACGGCGTTGGCTCTGCGCTGACCGCGTATGCCGCGGGCACCGGCGACTGGGACGGCGTTGTCTCCGCCTTCGTCGATGGCTGGGCGACCGAGTACAAGCTGGCTCACTAAGGCTTCCGTTGGGAGGGCGGGCGTTCGCCCGTCCTCCCTTCTTTTGATGATTCTGGCAGTCTGCAAAAGCGGACGGCGTCTTTTACGACGCTTTTGCAGGCTGCCCGATATGCGGCTGGGGAGGAATGAGTATGGAAAAAGCAATCAAAAAATACTGGCCTGTCTTCCTGCTGCCCACGTTTGCGGCCTTTGTCATCGGCTTCATCTGGCCGTTCCTGTGGGGCATCTACCTGTCGTTCCACAAGTTCGTCACCGTCAGCAAGACGACGTTTGTGGGCCTTGACAACTACTTCTCGGTATTCTCCGATCCGACGTTTGTGAGCGCGTTCTGGTTCACGGCGAAGTTCACGATCGTCTCCACGATCCTCATCAACGTCCTGGCCTTCGCCCTCGCGCTGATGCTCACCCGCGGGCTCAAGGGCACCAACGTCTTCCGCACGGTGTTCTTCCTGCCGAACCTGATCGGCGGCATCGTGCTGGGCTACATCTGGCAGATCCTGCTCAACGGCATCCTGACCAACCTGGGCCTGCCGCTGCTGGCGCTGGATGCGAAGTACGGCTTCTGGGGCCTGATCATCCTGATGTGCTGGCAGCAGATCGGCTACATGATGATCATCTACATCGCGGGCCTGCAGAACGTGCCGGGCGACCTGATCGAGGCGGCGTCCATCGACGGCGCCACGAGCATGCAGACGCTCTTCAAGGTGAAGCTGCCGATGGTCATGCCGTCGGTGACGATCTGCACGTTCCTGACGCTGACCAACTCCTTCAAGCTCTTCGACCAGAACCTCTCTTTGACCGGCGGCGAACCGGCCAAGGCGAGCCAGATGCTGGCGCTGAACATCTACGACACGATCTTCTCGCGTTCGGGCGCGCAGTGGAAGGGCATCGGCCAGGCGAAGGCCGTGATCTTCTTCCTGCTGGTTGTGGCGATTGCGCTGGTTCAGCTCTACTTCACCCGTCGCAAGGAGGTGCAGCAGTAATGACGAAGGCCAAGGTTTATCACGACGGTGCGGTTTCCGGTGCGCGCCGCGCGGTGGATGCGGTGATGACGGTGCTGCTCGCGGCGCTGTGCATCGTGTGGATCTATCCGGTGTTCCTGATCCTGATCAACTCGCTGAAGGCGGAGACGGCGATCTCCACGACGTCCGTCTTTGAGCTGCCGACGGCGGCGTCGTTTGTGGGTCTGGGCAACTACATTTACGGCATCACGAAGCTGAACTTCCTGAGCTCGTTCTGCTATTCGCTGATCATCACGGTCACGTCGGTGGTGCTGATTCTGCTGTGCTGCTCGATGTGCGGCTGGTACATCACGCGTGTCCCGGGCATCTTCTCGCAGGCGATGTATCTGCTCTGCGTGTTCTCGATGGTGGTGCCGTTCCAGATGGTGATGTTCACGCTGTCGAAGACAGCGGACTCGCTGCGGCTGAACACGCCGTTCAACATTGCGATCATCTATCTGGGCTTCGGCGCGGGCCTGGCGGTGTTCATGTTCACGGGCTTCATGAAGTCGGTGCCGATCGCGGTGGAAGAGGCTGCGATGATCGACGGCTGCAACGCGCTGCAGATCTTCTTCAGGATTGTGTTCCCGATCCTGAAGCCGACGATGATCTCGACGGCGATTCTGGAGACGATGTGGGTCTGGAACGACTATCTGCTGCCGACACTGGTTTTGGACATCAAGAAATATCGGACGATCCCGATGGCGATTCAGTATTTCCGCGGCAGCTACGGCAAGGTGGAGATGGGACCGATGATGGCGTGCATCATGATTACGGTTCTGCCGATCATCATCATGTATCTGTTCTGCCAGAAATACATCATTGAAGGCGTCATCGCTGGCGCGGTCAAAGGCTAAGCGGGTGGGCTGTGCCCACACCCGGCTCGCTTCGCGCCTGCTAAAGGCATCCATCGGCCGGAGGGGCCTCGGATGCCTGCGTTGCCGGTTTGAGATGCTTCCTGCCTCAGACCCGGATTCTTCGGGCGGAGGGCCCTCGAATCCTGAGCTTTGCGGGTGGGGCTACGGGCCGTGCCCGCACCCGGTTCGCTTCGCGGCTACCTAACCCGTATTCATCGCGCAACGGGCGCTCGAATACTACTTGGTATTCGGGCGCCCTTTTGCATCCCAAACCCGGATTCTTCGGGCGGAGGGCCCTCGAATCCTGAGCTTTGCGGGTGGGGCTACGGGCCGTGCCCGCACCCGGTTCGCTTCGCGGCTACCTAACCCGTATTCATCGCGCAACGGGCGCTCGAATACTACTTGGTATTCGGGCGCTCTTTTGCATCCCAAACCCGGATTCTTCGGGCGGAGGGCTCTCGAATCCTCGGCGTGGCGGATGGGGAACGGTGTGCTTGGTGGATTGAAACGGCGGCTCCTGATGGGGAAAACCTGTCGGGAGCTGCTTTTTTGGGGGCAAAAGAGTGGAAGAAGTGATGGATTTTCCAAAACGAGGTGCGGCGGTCAGATGCCCTGGCCGCCGCGCTTTGTGTTTACTTGCTGCCTTCGTAGGAGCCGCACATGCTCTCGTCGCAGCGGCCGGAATGGCAGTTGCAGTTTGGCGTCACGCGGATGCTCTCCAGCTCGCATCTGTTCTGCGCGCTGTGATGGCGGCAGGACTCCACGGAGCAATGAATGGTCTGATTGTTCATGATGGTTTCCTCCATTTCTGATGATTTGAGCGTATGCTCAGCGCATAGTGTGCGCGGCGGCGCGGAAAATATGCGCGATCCTCCCTTGAAAATGCGCGCCGGCTGTGCTATAATCCGGTTTAGTACAAATGTACTAATCGAGAGAAGGAGTGATCCCTGTGAACAGAAGAATCCTTGTACTGGTCATGGCGCTGCTGCTGTGCGCACTGAGCGCCTGCGCGCTGGCGCAGACCACCACCGGCACGGCCTACGGCATCTACTCGATGGAGGGCGAGCACGCGGACAGCCTGATCCGCCTGACGCTGACCTGCGAGGATGGCGCGGTGACGGCGGCGCAAATCGATGAAAAGCTGATCCCGGCGTCGGTTGGCGGCGCAGCGGGCTGGGCGGTGCTCAGCGAGGAGACGGCGGCGCTGCTGGGCGACGCGGTCATCGACGTGAACGGCACGAAGTACCCGGCGAGCTTCCTGCTGGACGGCGTGACGTTTACCGGCGCGACGGATGAGGCCTACGGCGCGGCGTACACGGGTACCGTGAACGGCACGGATGTGGCGCTGATGGACTACATCTGCACGGACGAGGGCGGCGCGTGGTACTTCGCCTGCGAGCAGGCCGAGCTGCTGGATGCCTCCGGCGCGAGCGTCGCGACGGCGGAAATCGGCACCAAGGCGTCCATCGAACACGGCGTAGCGTTCTGGCCGAGCGAGATCAAGTACCCGGGCAACATCGAGCGCATCTGCGCGTTCCTCGTCCAAAACGGCGTGGACTACGCGATGGAGGATGTGGCGATGGGTGAGGACGGCGCGTGGGCTGTCGCCGACGTGACCACCGGCGCGACGCTGGCCGGCACGCCGAACTATCTGCTGCTCGCCATGCAGGCGTTTGAGAACGCGAAGTAAGCACATCAACGGACAAGCGCCCGGGCGGATGAAGGCATCTGTCCGGGCGCTTGTTTGTCTATTCACCCCGTTCCAGCATGGACCGCCCCTCGGGCGAGAGGTACGGGCTCAGCACGACCCAGTGCATGCGCAGCAGCTCCTGCTTGTCCGGCCCCGGCCGGGTGCTGCGCACATGCATGCGCAGCCAGGAGACGTGTGTCATCAGCAGCACGGAGAGCAGCGTCTCCCGGATGTCCGGCGTGAAGGCCGGCAGGAATACGCCGCGCTCCGTCAGCGCGGTCATCGCCGCGGACAGATCGCCGCGCAGCTGCCGGTGGTGCGTGGTGTGGTGCTCGTCGTTTTCAAAGGCGGGGTCCAGAAAGAAAAAACTGTTGCGCTCCAGCGTGTCAAGCATCCGGGAGAACATCTGTGTCAGCTGTGCCGGCCCGGTGACGGGGACGCCGGTGCGCGTCTGCTCGAAGGAATCGTCCATCAGCGAGGCGACGATGTCTTGCTTGCGCGGAAAGTAATAGGTGACATTGCCCACGCCGATTCCCGCCTCGCTGGCGATCCGGCGCATGGTGACGCGGTCGTAGCCCTGCGTGTTGAACAGGCGGCGCGCGGCTGCGAGGATGTTGCTGCGTGTGTCCGTGCTCATGATGATGCCTCCCGTTGCTGTCGTCCCGTCCATTATAGCACGGCGCACGCGCAAAAGCATCCGGAAAACTGCACAGCCCGCCTGCCGGGATTTCGTCAGCGTTCGGGGCCGCAGTGCCTTGAAAAGCGTGCGTCCAGCCGTTATAATAGGAGGCGGACAACCCAATTTTTCACGCAGGGGGAGAGATCACGATGGAATATGCGATGCTGGGCAAAACCGGGCTGCGCATTTCGCGCATGGGCTTCGGCGGCATCCCGATTCAGAAGACGGACGCGCAGGTGACGCGCGCCCTGATGGAGGAGCTTGTCGCCCACGGCGTCAATTATATCGACACGGCCCGCGGCTATACGGTCAGCGAGGCGTACCTGGGCGAGGCGCTTTGCGGCCTGCGCGACAGGTTCGTGCTGGCAACCAAGTCGATGGCCCGCACGAAGGAGGCCATGGCCCGCGACATCGAGACGAGCCTTGCCAACCTGCGCACGGATCACATCGACCTGTATCAGGTGCACAACCCGTCGCTCAAGGAGCTGGAGCAGGTGTGCGCGCCGGGCGGCGCGCTGGAGGCGCTGCTGGAGGCGAAGGCCGCGGGCAGGATCGGCCACATCGGCGTGACGGCGCACATGGCGGCCGTCTTTGAGCGCGCGCTGACGCTGCCGTGGGTGGAGACGGTCATGTTCCCCTACAACATCGTGGAGACGCAGGGCGAGGCGCTGATGAAGCGCGCGCACGAGCAGGGCGTGGGCTTCATCTGCATGAAGCCGCTGGCCGGCGGCGCGCTGGAGGACGCTGCGCTTGCCATGCGCTTCATCGCGCAGAACCCGGATGTGAGCGTCGTCATCCCGGGCATGTGCGATGTGCGCGAGGTGCGCCAGAACATCGACGCCTTCGAGAACACCGCCCCGCTGACGCAGGCGGAGCTTGCGCAGATTGAGACCATCCGCAAGGAGCTGGGCACGCAGTTCTGCCGCCGCTGCAACTACTGCCAGCCCTGCACGGCGGGCATCAGCATGAGCGGCATCTTCGTGCTGGAGGGCTACCTGAACCGCTACGGCCTGGGCGACTGGGCGAAGCAGCGCTACGCCGCCATGGCGAAGAAGGCGGGGGACTGCGTGGGCTGCGGCGTGTGCGAGACGCGCTGTCCGTATCAGCTGCCCATCCGGGAGATGCTGAGGCGCTGCAAGGCCGAGTTTGGCGCTTAAGGCTGATTCTCTGCAAATACCGGTCTATAAGCGCGAAGCAAGGAAGGGTCAAGGGGCAATGCCCCTTGCGGGGTCTGGGGCGGCGCCCCAGACGGGTTTTAGGGCGGTAGCCCTAACGTTCCCCCCATCGCCCAGAGCATGGAGCATCTGGGCTTGCCAGTCCCTGTCGGTGACGCAGCCGGCGTCATGCCGGTCTGATTTGAACATACCGTAAGCCGCCCCCTCAACGGAAGGAGACAACTGATGAAGAGAGAACGCGTCAACATGAAGCACAGCGCCCTGGTGTCCGTGGCCAAGTATAGCTTCGAGGGCACGCTCGACAAGCACAAGGACTACATTCCGCTGGAGCTCATTCCGCACGGCAGCCAGGCGACCTACCGCTGCTGCGTCTACCGCGAGCGCGAGATCCTGCGCAACCGTGTGGACTGGGCCTGCGGCCGCGCCTCCGTCTACGACGGCCAGCACTACTACTTCACCGACGAGCCGGTCGCCGTCATCAACAGCGCCTGCGAGGGCTGCCCGCTCCAGCGCTACACCGTCACCAGCAACTGCCAGCACTGCATGGCCCAGCGCTGCATGGAGGCCTGCCGCTTTGATGCGATCATCATGACGCATCAGGGTGCGGTCATTGACCCGGAGAAGTGCCGCGAGTGCGGCATGTGCGCACAGGCCTGCCCCTATAACGCCATCTCCGACGCGCGCCGTCCCTGCGTGCGCTCCTGCCCGGTGGACGCCATCTCCGTGGACAAGAAGAACCGCCGCGCGTCCATCGACTATAGCAAGTGCATCTCCTGCGGCAACTGCACGGTTGCCTGTCCGTTCAGCGCCATCTCCGACGTGTCGATGATTTGCGACGTAATCGACGATATCCGCGAGGGTAGGGAGGTCTACGCCTGCTTCGCCCCATCCATCGAGGGGCAGTTTGGCGGCGTGAGCGTGGGCGAGATGATCGTCGCGCTGACGCAGCTGGGCTTTGCCGGGGCGATGGAGGTCGCCCTGGGCGCGGACGCCACGGCCTATTATGAGGCGCAGGAGGCCAAGGAGGTCGCGCGCGAGGGCGGCCACATGACCACCAGCT
>CAMENN010000008.1 GCA_945928315.1 uncultured Clostridia bacterium | reverse complement strand
ATCAGCTCCTATCCGCCGGGATACAAGGAGAACGGCGGCATCTTCTGCCACAACAACCCGTGGATCACGCTGGCGGAAACGACGCTTGGCCACGGCGACCGCGCCTACGACATCTACCGGCGCACCTGCCCGGCGTACATCACCGATCAGCAGCTGCACCACACGGAGCCCTATGTGTACAGCCAGATGGTCGCCGGGCCGTACGCGCCGCGCTTCGGTCAGGCGAAGAACTCCTGGCTGACCGGCACCGCCGCCTGGTCGTTCTACGCGGCGAGCCAGGGCATCCTGGGCATCAGGCCGGACTACGACGGCCTGCGCATCGACCCGTGCCTGCCCGCGGACATGACCGACGTCCGCGTGACGCGCCGGTTCCGGGGGGGCGTCTACCGGATTCACATCGTCAACCGCGCGGGCGGCGAAAAGGGGCATCTGACGCTGACGATGGACGGTGAGCCCGTGCCCTCCGGCGTGCTGCCCGCGGACGGCGCGGCGGAGCACATCGTCGAGGCGGTGCTCGAGTAATCGGAAAGCAAGAGAAACAGAGGCTGCGGAGGTGTCCGCAGCCTCTGTTTTTCCACGAAAAAGTGTGCGGCTGTCTCTGAAGAACCTGCGATAGCCGGAGCATGGTCAGCCCGGAGCGGGGAAATCCGTCCTTCCGTTTTCCCCGAATCGTCGAAAACCCCATTGCTTTTCCGGCCGGGATGCGGTATAATGAATTCAGATTAAGAATGAATCTTAATAAAGGAGATGGAAATGACCAGGCAGAGGGAGGCTGTGATGCAGGCAGTGCTGGAGAGCCCCCGGCACATGACGGCCGACGAGATCTTTGAGGCAGCGCGTGCGCGGCTTCCCGGGATCTCGCGGGCGACCGTCTACCGCAATCTCGGGCTCATGGAGCGGGATGGCCAGGTGCGCCGCGTGCGCACGGCCGATGCGCCCGACCGCTTCGACAAGACGCTCTCGCCCCACGAGCATATCCGCTGTCCCCGGTGCGGGGAATTTCAGGATGTGAGGCTGGGCGATCTGCGGGCGCTGCTGGAAGCGCGGCTCGGCCGGCCGGTCGGGTCGTATGAACTGAACGTGAGCGCGCTGTGCGACGTATGCATGCGCGCCGGTGAAAGGGAGGAACAAACACATGGATAAGCAGGTTTTCCGCGATATGTCCTACGGTGTCTACATCACCACGTCCGTCGATGCGGGCCGTCCCGTCGGCTGCGTCTCCAACAGCAACACGCAGATCACGTCGTCCCCGGCGACGTTCAGCGTGAGCCTCAACCATGACAACTACACCACCGAGTGCATCCGCCGCAGCGGCCTGTTCGGCTTCACCATCCTCAGCGAGCAGTCCGATCCGTCGCTCATCGGCAAATTCGGCTTCGCGTCCAGCCGCGACACCAACAAGTTTGACGGCGTCGACTGTGAGCGCGTGAACTGGGTGCCCGTCGTCAAGTCCGGCTGCGGCTACGTCGTCTGCCGCGTCATCGGCGAGATGGAGACGAGCACGCATACCATCTTCCTGGGCGAGGTCATTGAGGCGAAGAAGCTCTCCGACGAAAAGCCCATGACCTATGCCTACTATCATCAGGTCATCCGCGGCAAGAGCCCCAAGAACGCCCCGACGTACATCGCCGAGGAGAAGAAGGAGGACAAGCCGGAGGAAACCAAGGGCGCGCACCGCTATGTCTGCGAGGTCTGCGGCTATGTCTACGAGGGCGACAGCCTGCCGGAGGACTTCGTCTGCCCGATCTGCAAGCACGGCGCGCAGGACTTCAGGCAGGAGGCGTAAGGCGTGCTGATCGGTGTATGGCTGCCGTTTCTGGGCACGGCGCTCGGCGCGGCATGTGTGTTTCTGCTGCGCGACGGTCTCAGCGAGCGCGTCAACCGCGCGCTGCTGGGCTTTGCCTCCGGCGTGATGGTCGCGGCGTCGGTCTGGTCGCTGCTCATCCCCGCGATGGATCAGTGCGAGGCGATGGGCCGCTGGGCGTTCGCGCCGGCGGCGGGCGGCTTTCTGCTGGGCATCGCGTTCCTGCTGCTGCTGGACAGGATCATTCCGCATCTGCATGTGGACTGCGATGAGCCGGAGGGCCCGCGCTGCTCGCTGGGGCGCTCGGCGATGATGGTGCTGGCGGTGACGCTGCACAACATCCCGGAGGGCATGGCCGTGGGCGTGATGTACGCGGGACTGCGCATGGGCGGCGCGTCGCTCTCGGCGGCGGGCGCGTTTGCGCTCTCGCTGGGGATCGCGATCCAGAACTTCCCGGAGGGCGCGATCATCTCGCTGCCGCTGCACAGCGGCGGGGGCATGAGCCGGGCGCGCGCGTTTGCGATGGGCGCGCTGTCGGGCATCGTGGAGCCGGTCGCGGCGCTCGTGACGATCCTGCTGGCGGACGTGCTCACGCCGGTGCTGCCGGTGCTGCTCTCGTTTGCGGCGGGCGCGATGCTCTACGTCGTCGTGGAGGAGCTGATTCCGGAATCGGCGGCGGGGCATCACTCGAATATCGGCACCATCGGGTTTGCCATCGGCTTTGCGCTGATGATGGCGCTCGATGTGGCGCTGGGGTGAAAAACTGATTGCACAAACAGGCGCGAATCGAAGAGAGGGGATTGGTGGGCGTGCATCCCCTGCCCCTTCTCCGCTTCGCGCCTGTCTTATTCTTATTGATCTGAAGAATACTTACGCCCGCTGCTGCGCATTCTCCCGGCAGAGCGCGACGAAGTGCTCAAACAGCGGCAGGAAGTCCGGCGTGACGCCCTTGCCGTTGTCCCCGCACAGGCGCTCCGGGTGGAACTGCGTGCCCAGAATCGGCAGCGTCTCATGCTCGTAGGCCTCGATGATGCCCTCCGGGGAGAGCGCCGTCGCGCGCAGGCCCTCGCCCAGATCGCGCACCGCCTGGTGATGCGTGCTGTTCACGCGGAACGTCTCGCCGAACAGGCGGCGCAGCACGGAGCCCTCCGTCGTGTGCACGAAGTGGCGCAGCTTCGGATCGTAATGCACAAAGCCCAGCTGCTCGCGCAGATCCTGATACAGCGTGCCGCCCATCGCCACATTGATCACCTGCTCGCCGCGGCAGATGCCCATGATCGGCTTGCCCGCCGCCAGAAACGCGCGCACCAGCGGCATCTCAAAGCCGTCGCGGGCGGGGTCGATATCCACGGTGTCGTTGAGCTTCGTCTCGCCGAAGAGGGACGGCTCCAGATCGCCGCCGCCGGTGAGCAGCAGCGCGTCGTAGATCGCAGCCGCGGTCTCCGGCGCCTCCTCGCACAGCATGCCGGGGATGCCGCCCGCCATGGCGATGGCGTGGGAATAGGAAGAAGGACACTCGAAGGTCCGGAAATTGCCGGGCTTGTCCGGGTCATTGCCGCTGACGGTCAGCGCGATAAACGGACGATTGTTGTACATGGAACCACCCTCCCTGTCGGAAAATACGCTGACATTATACGGCTGCACGCAAAAAAGCGCAAGAGGAATTTGACAGCGCCGCGCGCGAATGGTATCATGACGGTATCTGAATTTGCATAAGCGGAGGGAGCACCATGGACAGGACGAGACTTGAGCTGAACGATTTTACCGGATACACCTTCCTTTCCGGGCTGACGTGGGCGCCGGACGGAGGCTGCGCGGCGTTTGTCGCCCGCAGGGCCAACGAAAAGGGCGACGGCTATGATGCCGATCTGTATCTGCTGGACGCGCAGGGCACGCTGCGCCGGATGACCAGCGCGGGCGACTGCCGCAGCTTCTTCTTCAAAAGCGCGCGGGAGATCTGGTTCCCCGCCGCCCGGAAGCAGGCCGACCGCGACCGCATCGCCGCGGGCGAACCGCTGACCGTCTGGCAGCGCCTCTGCCTTGACGGCGGCGAGGCGAGCGAGGCCCTGCGCCTGCCGCTGTCCGTGGGCAGCGTGAAGCTGATGGCGGACGGACGCCTCGCCGTGCTGGCGGAGCACGATCTGCGCGTGGGCGACTTCTACGCCATGGACGACGCGCAGCGCGCCGACGTCCTCGCGCATCAGAAGGACGAGCAGGATTACAAGGTGCTCGAGGAGATCCCCTTCTGGTTCAACGGACAGGGCTTCATCGACAAGAAGCGCAGCCGCCTGATGATCGTCGATCCCGCCACCGGCGCGATCACCCCGGTCAGCGAGCCGCAGATGAACGTGGAGGATTTCGACGTGTGCGGCACGCAGGTGCTCTTCTCCGGCCAGACGTACGATGCCAAGGCGCCGGTTACCTCGTCCGTGAGCCTGTACGACACGGCGTCCGGTGAGACGCGCGAGCTGCTGCCGGGCGATGTGCTTGGCGTGGGCGACGTGTTCTTCTGGGACGGCGAGCCGTGCTTCTTCGCGACGGACATGAAGGCCTACGGCGGCAACCAGAACCCGGCGCTGTTCGCCGCGCGCGAGGGCGGGATCACGCAGCTCTTCCTGCGCGACGAGGCCCCGGGCAGCAACGTCGGCTCGGACTGCCGCCTCGGCGGGGGCAGAACCCTCGCGGTCGAGGGCGAGTCCCTCTATTACACCGTCGCCGACCACACCGACACGAAGCTCCTGCGCCTGACGAAGGACGGCCATGCCGAGACGCTCATCTCGGGCGAGGGCTCGGTGGATGGCTTTGACGTGCACGACGGGCGCGTGCTCGCCGTTGCCATGCGCGGTCTGCGGCTGCAGGAGGTCTATGCGCTGGAGGACGGCGCGCTCGTGCAGAGGACGTCCTTCAACGAGGCCGTCTTCACCGGGAAGACGCTCAGCACGCCGGAGGCGATGCAGATCGTCAGCGACGGCGTGACCATCGAGGGCTTTGTGATGAAACCGGTCGGCTTCGACCCGGAGAAGACGTATCCGGCGGTGCTCGACATCCACGGCGGCCCGAAGACGGCGTTCGGCAGCGTGTTCTTCCACGAGATGCAGGTCTGGGCGAACCTGGGCTACTTCGTGTTCTACTGCAACCCGCGCGGCGGCGACGGCCGCGGCGACGCGTTCGCCGACATCCGCGGCAAGTACGGCACCATCGACTACGACGACTTGATGCGCTTCACCGACGCGGTGCTCTCCGCGTTCCCGCAGATCGATCCGGCGCGCGTGGGCGTGACCGGCGGCAGCTACGGCGGCTTCATGACCAACTGGATCATTGGCCATACCGACCGGTTTGCCGCGGCGGCCTCGCAGCGCTCCATCGCCAGCTGGATCTCCAAGAGCAACACGACCGACATCGGCTACACGTTCAACGCGGACCAGATGCTTTGCACCGCGTGGAGCGACTTTGACAAGATGTGGTTCCACTCGCCGCTCAAGTATGCGGACCGCTGCACGACGCCGACGCTGTTCATCCACTCGGACGAGGACTACCGCTGCTGGATGGCGGAGGGCCTGCAAATGTACACGGCGCTGAAGGTGCACGGGTGCGAGGCGCGGCTGTGCCTGTTCCATGGGGAGAACCATGAGCTCTCGCGCTCCGGCAAGCCGAAGCACCGCGAGCGCCGCCTGCGCGAGATCACCGACTGGTTTGACAGCCACCTGAAATAAGAAAAGCTGCTTCATTCCGCACAGAAACGGGGAAGGGCGTCCGCTGGCCGGATGACCCTTTGCCCGCCTGCGATCGATTCATTGACCCGGAGGGATTCGTCCTTGTCTTGTCTCATCACGTTTCTTGAAGGCATGATCACCTTCATCTCGCCCTGCGTGCTGCCGATGATTCCCGTCTATGCGCTCTGGTTCACCGCAGGAGAGCGGGACGGGAGGGCAGGCCGCGCGCTCGTGCGCGCCCTCGGCTTCGTGCTCGGCTTCACGCTGCTGTTCGTCGCCCTCGGCGTGTTCGCCGCGACGCTGGGCTCCCTGTTCGCTGCGCATCAGCGCGCAGTGAACCTCGTCACCGGCGCGGTCGTCGTGCTCTTCGGCCTGCACTACATGGGCGTGCTGCGCATCGGCGCGCTGCAAAGGACCGTCCGCCCGGACGTCCGCGTCGAGGCGAAGGGCTTCCTGTCCTGCGTGCTGCTGGGCGCGGTGTTCGCCGCGGGCTGGTCGCCCTGCACCGGCGCGTTCCTCGGCTCCGCCATGATGCTTGCCGCCAGCCGGAACGGCGCGGCGCAGGGCATGCTCCTGCTGCTGTGCTATTCGCTCGGGCTGGGCGTGCCGTTCGTGCTCTGCGCGCTGCTCGTCGACAGGCTCCGCGGCGCACTCGCCGTCATCAGGCGGCACTACGCCGCCGTCAACCGCGTCTGCGGCGCGTTCCTCGTTCTCGTCGGTGTGCTGATGATGACCGGCCTGTTCGCGCGGCTGTCCGTGCTGCTTTCCTGAGGAGGCTTTGCTATGAAACGAAATGCCCTCGCCATCCTCGCGCTGGCCGCGCTGCTCGTGCTGCTGCTGGCCGGCGCGGGCGCGCTGTATACCCGTCTGTCGAGTGAGACGCCCGCCCCGGAGGCGACGCAGGCGCCCGCTGTGACGCTCGCGCCGCAGGCGGACGCCCCGACCGATGCACCCCAAAAGGCTGAGGCTGCCGGACCGCAGCCGAAGGCCAACCTCGCACCCGTGTTCACGGCGTACACGGAGGACGGCGAGTCCGTGCGGCTGATCGATCTGCGCGGCAAGCCCGCCGTCGTCAACTTCTTTGCCAGCTGGTGCGGCCCCTGCCGCTCCGAGATGCCGCACTTCGACGAGGCGTACAGGACCTACGGGGAGGAGATCCACTTCCTGATGGTCGATCTGTGCGCCTACGGCAACGACACGATCGAAAACGCCCGGGCGATGGTCGGGGCGGGCGGCTGGACCTTCCCCGTCTGCTATGACACGCAGGGCGAGGCCGTCACGGCCTACGGCATCCGCTCCATGCCCACGACGGTCTTCCTCTCGGCGGACGGCGTGCTGGTGAGCAAGCGCATCGGCGCGATGACGCAGGCACAGCTTCAGCAGGAAATCGACGGGCTGCTGTCGAACTGAACACGGATTCATCTGGGGAGGAGGGGACGCGCCATGGAGGAGACGCAGCGCCGCTGGGACGAGCATCCGGACCTGGCGCTCGCCCGGCAGGACGGGCTGCGGGGCATCTGCTGCATCGCGCTGCGCGGCGCGCCGGATGCGCAGCTTGACGCGCTGGCACGGATGGGTGCGTTCTGCACCTACCGCGAGGGGGAGGACGCCGCGCTGCTCTACGCGCAGGACGAGGGCGTCTGGAGCATCGAAAAGCTCACCAATGCGCTGAAAAGTCTGGGCCTTCAGGCGGGGCTGAGCGGCCCGTTCGCGCTGGCGGCCTCCGCGCACGGCTGCATGCTCAAGGCGCAGCTTGCACTGGAAACCGGCCTCGCCGTCGCGCCCGGGCGCACCGTCTATCCGATGGGCGAATTCGGCGAGGCGGCGCTGCTGCGCGCGGCCCGTCAGGCGCTCGCGCGTCAGGACTTCGTGCCGGGCGATTTCCTCCATGAGGCGCTCGGCCGCATGGCGCGCATGGACGCGCTGCGCGACACGCAGTACCTGCGCAGCCTCGACGCCTATCTGGGCTGCGGCCGGGACATGAAGCGCGCGGCGCAGGCGCTGGGCGTGCACCGCAACACGCTCGATTACCGCCTCTCGCGCATCGGCGAGCTGTTCGCGCTCGACCTTGGCGACATGAACACCTGCTTCGAGCTGCTGTTCTCGCTCTGGCTGATGAAGAACCTCCCGGCGCAGGCGGAGGCGCCCGCCGATGCGCCCTTCGACGCGCGTGCGGCGCAGGCCGCGCTGTGGCGCCATGTGGAGCGGCGCGCGGACGGCGAGCCGTCCGCCGGGGCGCCGTTTTCCTGCGCGCTGCTGTGCGTGAGCGTGGAGGCGCTGCCCGACGACGGGCGCTATGCGCTGCTGTCCGGTCTGAGCGAAGCGGGGCAGGGCCTCGGCGCGGCGTTCGCCTTCGACGAGGATGTGCTGCTGGCGGCGCTCGCTCCGGAGCGCATGGCGGCCTTCGAGGCGGCGGCCGTGCCGCTGTGCACCGCGCAGGGGTGTCCGGTCGTACTCACGCAGGCGTTCCCCGCCGGACGCATCGACGCGCGGGCGCGCCTTTGCCGGATGGCGCTGTGCGCGGCGTCCGGTCTGTGCACGCGCACGCAGGACATGGGGTCCACGCTGCTGTTCATGGTCATGGAGCGCTGCTGCTCGCTCGCGCCGTATCTGTGCGAGGAGGTCATCCGCGTGATGGACGACGACGCGCAGAAGGGCACGGCGCTCTCGCGCTCGCTCTACGCGTATCTGCTGCACTTCCGGGACATGAAGCTCGCCGCGCAGCAGCTGCACATGCACCGCAACACGATGGAATACCACATGCGCAAGATCGACGCGCTCATCGGCGAAACGGCCGGGCAGGAGCGCCGGTTCATGATGATGTGCACCTACAAAATGCTCGCGCTGCCGCAGCTGATGCCGCACGGGCTGTGAGCGTCAAGAATCTGTAAAAAATTACAACGCAATTTTCACCGGACGGGTTGTCATTCGCGCCGAAATGTGATATACTTCGTTCAGTTGATTTTTTCGTTTGTAAAATATTACAACGAGAAAGGAAGAGAGACAGATGGCAAAAATCGGAGGCATGGAGCTGCTTGTGATCCTGGTGGTCGCGCTGTTTGTCATTGGCCCGGAGCGTCTGCCCAAGGCCGCCAGAACGCTGGGCCGCGCCGTCGCCTCGTTCAAGAAGTCCATGAATGACGCGACCAGCGAGCTGCGCGAGGTCAGCGACGAGTTCAAGGGCGTGACCGACGAGATCGCCAGCGCGCAGAAGACCATGAAGAACGCGCTGCTCGACGCGGACGAGGAGATCAAGGCGGCCGGCCGGGAGGCGGACGAGACGCTGAACGGCAAGAAGAAAAAGAAGAAGGCACAGGCGGATGAGCCCGCGAAGGACGAACCCGCCGCCGCGCAGGCTCCCGACAAGGAGGCAGCTGCGGAGCCTGAAAAGACGGAGGCCGCACAGCCCGAAGTGACAGAGGCTGCACAGCCCGGAAAAACCGCTGACAATGACGAGCAGCAGGACGCTGCCGCCGCAGTATAAAGGAGGAAACACATTATGGGTAAGATTGGAACGACGGAACTGCTGATCGTGCTGGCCATTGTGCTGGTGATCTTTGGACCGAAGGCGCTGCCGAAGCTGGGACGCTCCCTGGGCAAGACCCTGGGCGGCTTCAAGAAGGGCCTCAAGGAGGACGACGACGAGGACAACGATGATGAAGAGGTCGTCGTGGTGAAGAAGAAGAAAAAGACCGCCGCGAAGGCGGAGGCTGACGAGGAGGAAGAGGACGCCTGAGCCTCTCCCTGTAAGCGATGAGGAAGGGGCTGCGGCCCCTTCTCCCGTCTCCTTTCCAACATGAACCAAAGCGAGGAAACTGTCCATGAGCAACAAGGTGAGCCATAACGAAGAGGGGAACATGTCCCTGGTGGGCCATCTGCGCGAGGTGCGCAACCGCATCGCGCTGGTGTTCGTCGCGCTGATCGTCGTGTTCTTCGCGTGCTTTGCCTGCATCAAGCCCCTGGCCAACAAGCTGCTGGAGATGGGTAAAAATTGCGGCTTTCAGTACGTCTATCTGGCGCCCTCGGAGTTGCTGACCTCGTACTTCAAGCTGTCGATGATCCTGGCCGCGGTGATCGTCGCCCCGCTGCTGCTCTATGAGATCTGGGGCTTCGTCGCCCCGGCGCTCACCCGGCGCGAGAAGCGGGCGATCCGCCCGGCACTGATTGGCGGCCTGTTCTTCTTCTTCCTGGGCGCGGCGTTCAGCTACTTCATCGCGCTGCCGTTCATGATCCAGTTCCTGATCAACTACAGCGCGTCGGAGTTCATCCAGTCGGCCATCTCCGTGGCCAGCTACCTCGACTTCATGGTCGGCATGCTGCTCACGTTCGGCCTGGTGTTTGAGCTGCCGATGCTCGCCTTCGTGCTCTCGAGCCTGGGCGTGCTGACGCCGCAGCTGCTGCGCAAGATCCGGCCGTATGCCATCGTGCTGATCTTCGTCCTCGCTGCGATCATCACCCCGCCGGACGTCGTCTCCCAGTTTATGATCGCGGTCCCGATGATCGGTCTGTATGAGCTGAGCATTGGCATCTCGATGGTCGTCGTCAAGCACAGAAAGCAGCATGAGGACGAGGAAGACGACGAGGACGAAGAGGACGACGAGTGATTTTTCGGTTGACAGATTGGAAGGCCGCCTGCGGGCGGCTTTTTTCATGCGCGGTATGTGGGATCATCCTGTTTTGCGTCTACATGCTTTATGCAGCGCGAAGCGAAGCGGGGTCAAGGGGCACTGCTCCTAGAGCAGAGTGCGAAGCAGCCTGCGATTGAAACGGGTTTGATTCGCAAAGTAAGAATTATGCCGCAGCATAGTATCAAAAATCCTGTCCCCAAATGGCGGACGTTCTGTAAACTGATGTGAAAAAGATTCACATATAGACGGAAAATATGGCTTTTCATGGGAAAAATAAATGGAGAAAATGTCAAATCAGCTTGCAATTTTTGTCGATCAACTGTATAATGGAAGCCAATAACTCTGGGTTGAGTTTTTTTCATGCTCGCCGGTCCGGTGGCTTTGCAGTCAGCCCTGAGAGAAAAAAGGAGAGATACCCATGAAGAAGCTTCTCGCTTTCGTCCTGGTGCTTGCGCTCGCGCTGACGTGCAGTGTCGCGCTCGCGGATCACACGGACAACATCCTGTACGGCTGGACGACGTCCCCCACGACGCTGAATCCGCATATGTACACCTCCACCACGGCTTCCACCCGTATGCCGAACCTGGGCACGTTTGTTCGTCAGATGGTGTCCAAGGATGGCACCTCGCTGGAGTTCGTGCCGGAGCATGCGGCTGAGCTGCCCACCAGCAGCGACGGCGGCTACACCTGGACCGTGAAGCTGCGCGACGGCCTTAAGTGGACCGACGGCACGCCGATCGACGCGTACACCTATGAGTACTCCATGAAGATGCTCATCGACCCGAAGCTGGTCAACACCGCGGCGACCTATCTGTTCGACCCGGTCGTCGTCAAGAACGCCAAGGAGTACTTCCAGGGCACCGTGACCGACTGGAACGAGGTCGGCATCAAGGTGCTCGATGCGAACACCATTGAGTTCTCTCTTGAGTATCCCTGCACGGATATCGACTTCTACACCACCATCTGCCAGTACATCAACCCGGTCAAGGAGGACCTCTACGAGGCCTGCATGAACGGGGACCGCACGGCGACCACCTACGGCACCACGCTGGAGACGACCCCGTCCTGCGGCTACTTCATTCTGACCGAGTGGGTCATCGACGGCTACTATGCCTTCGAGATCAACCCGGACGATCCGCTCGTTCAGGACGGCTGGTTCTCCATCGACGGCGAGCATGATCAGTTCCTCTCCTCCAACACGACCCGCAGCGAGCTGTTCTGGAACGGCGATCTCGACTATCACACCCTCACCGGCACCGAGTACGACACCTATAAGGATGACCCGCGCGTCTACAAGAACATGACCTCGTCCGTCTGGGGCCTGTTCGTCAACTCCGCCTCCAAGAACACCGCGATGGCCAACAAGAACCTCCGCCTGGCGCTGCAGTATGCCGCCCCGCGCGAGGAGATGTCCTACGACGTCTACAAGATGTACACCGCCGCGTCCTACATGGTCGCCGAGTCCATCTTCGTCGATGACGGCGCCGAGGGCACCATCTACCGCAAGACCGAGGGCGCCCAGGCGATCAAGGAGAAGTACGCCACCAACCGCGAGCTCGCGCTGGAGTACTTCAACAAGGCCTATGAGGAGCTCGGCGGCCAGAAGATCACCGTGGGCTACATCTACTTCGATCAGCAGGAGGACATGAAGCGCACCGCCGAGGTCGCCAAGGAGATCTTCGAGAACCTCTTCGGCGCGGACCGCTTCGAGCTGGCGTTGGAGGCTGTGCTGCCGCAGCCGGCGTATGACCGCTATCGCGCGGGCGACTACGATCTGGGCATCGGCGTGCGCCTGTGCAGCCCGTTCAACCCCTGGACCTCCATGGCGCCGTGGACCACGGACTTTGCGGACAAGTACATCACCGGTTTTGACAACGAAGAGTTCGACCAGCTGCAGTATGACTGCGTGTACGGCGATCTGCTGAACGATCCGCAGGGCAAGATCGAAGCGCTCAACCGCATGGAGGAGCTGCTGCTGGGCGAGGTGGCCTTCATCCCGCTGATGCAGAACGACAACTCCGTCATCTACAACGAGCGCATCTGGCTGCCGACCGAGGAGTTCCTCACCGGCGTGGGCTACGGCCTCACCCAGTGCACCATCGAAAACCCGGTCAACTGAGTTTTGATCTCGCATATCCCATGACAAGAGGTTGGGCAGCGCAGCCTGGGCTGCACTGCCCAACTCTTTTCCTGCATGTGCGGAAAATTGATCCCGCTTCCCGGCGGATGCAAAGGAGGGCCATGTTCCTTTGGCAAAGTACATTGTAAAACGAATTCTGGCGATGGTGCTCACGCTGTTCATCATCATCAGCATCAGCTTCTTCGCCATCCGCCTGATCCCCGGCGACGTCCTTGGCGAAGGCGCCAACCCGGAGCTTCGTGCTGCGATGCGCGCGCGCTACCATCTGGACAAGCCGCTCATCGAGCAGTATGTGATCTTCATCAAAAACTTCCTCTCGTTTGACTTCGGCGAGTCGATCAACCTGTATCCGCGCCGTCCCGTGTTCGACGTGATCGCGGAGAAGGTGCCGCTGACGCTGGTGCTCAACATCTTCTCGCTGATCATCACCATCCCCACCGGAATCGCCTGCGGTATCGCCGCGGCGCTCAAGAAGAATACCCTCACGGACCATGCCATTTCCACCATGGTCGTGTTCAACGTTTCGGTGCCCTCGTTCGTGTTCGCCTCGCTGCTGCAGTACTTCCTGGCCTACAAGCTGGGCTGGTTCCCCATCCTGCTCGACCTGAAGGCGCCGTTCATGTCCGGCGCGCAGCTGTGGAGCATGGTGCTGCCTGTGCTGGCGCTCTCCTTCGGCGGCATTGCGACCATCACGCGCTACATGCGCGCGGAGCTGTTTGAGGCGCTCAGCTCCGAATACATGCTGCTGGCGCGGGCGAAGGGGCTCACGCAGCTGCAGGCCACGGTGCGCCACGCGCTGCGCAACTCGTTCATTCCGCTGTGCAACGTCATTGTGCCGATGTTCATGAGCGTGCTCAGCGGCTCGATGGTCGTGGAGACGATCTTCAACATCCCCGGCCTCGGCTCCCTGATGACGGGCTCCATCAGCACGTCCGACTACTACCTGACGATCGCCATTCTCTTCGTGTATTCCCTCATCAACCTGACCAGCGTGCTGGTGGTTGACCTGAGCTACGGCATTGTCGATCCGCGTATCCGCATTGGGGGAGGGAAGACCCGTGAGTGAAAACATGACCCGGCGTCTGACGGCGGAGGATACCGCCTTTGTGCAGACGGATGACAAGATCTACGATCAGAAATTCGAGGGCAAGCCCATCGGCTTCTTCAGGGATGCCTGGATGCGCTTCAAGCAGAACAAGGCGTCCGTCGTCGCGGCGATCATCATCCTGTTCATCGTGCTGATGGCCATCTTCGCGCCGATGTTTGCTCCGTACGGCTACCGCGAGCAGCACACCTCCTTCGGCATCCTGCCGCCGCGCATCCCGGAGCTCGAGAAGCTCGGCATCTGCGACGGCTCCAAGATCATCGAGATTCAGGCGAGCAAGCTCGGCGAGTACGAGGAGTGCCTCATGGAGGTGCTCGAGGAGTACACCTGGGTCTACCGCAACAAGGAGATCCCGATGCTGCGCATCAAGATCAACCAGTACATCTACAAGGGCGCGGGCGACTACTACTTCTGGTTCGGCACGGACAACATCGGCCGCGACCTGTGGGTGCGCCTGTGGCGCGGCACGCGCATCTCGCTGCTGATCGGCTTCTGCTCGGTGCTCATCAACTGCCTGATCGGCGTGGTCTACGGCTCCATCTCCGGCTACTACGGCGGCCGCGTGGACATGATCATGCAGCGCATCATCGAGATCATCGGCGGCGTGCCGTTCCTGGTCATGTCGATCCTGTTCGTCATGTTCATGGGCGCGGGCGTGACCTCGTTCATCCTGGTGCTGATCCTCACGGGCTGGATCGGCATGAGCCGCATGATCCGCGCGCAGTTCTACCGCTACAAGGACTATGAGTACGTCCTGGCCTCCCGCACGATGGGCGCGAAGGACAGAACGCTGATCTTCCGCCACATCCTGCCCAACGCCATCGGCCCGATCATCACGCAGGCGACGTTCGCCGTGCCCTCGGCGATCTTTTCCGAGTCGTTCCTGTCCTATCTGGGCCTGGGCATTCAGGCGCCGGAGCCGTCCATCGGCGTGCTGCTGGCGGAGGGACAGGGCTTCCTGACGACGGACCCGCATCTGACGCTGTTCCCGGCGCTGGTCATCTCGCTGCTGATGCTGGCGTTCAATCTCTTCGGCAACGGTCTGCGCGACGCCTTCGACCCGCGCATGCGCGGACAGTGAGCGGCAGGCGAAAGGAGAAAAACACAATGGCTGACATCAAGGCATTTTACGAGGTTTCCACATCCACGAACGGCGTGTTCATGAAGGACGGGAGCTTTCTGTTCCTGAGCAACCGCAGCGGCATGAACCAGGTCTGGCAGGGCCGCGCGGGCGAGGCCCCCGTGCAGCGCACGGACCTTGGCGACCGCGTGTGGAGCCTGCACGCCGCGCCCAACGGCGAGGACGCGTTCCTGACGATGGACCACGGCGGCGACGAGCAGGAGCAGATCTTCCTGCTCAAAAAGGGCGCCGCGGAGCCGGTGAACCTGACGAACAACCCGAAGGCGCGCAACCAGTTCGGCGGCGTGACCCCGGACGGAAAAACCGTGGTGTACGCGTCCAACGCGCGCAGCGCCGCGAACTTCGACATCTGCACGCTGGATGTGGAGACGGGTGAGTCCCGCATCGTGCTGGAGAACCAGGACAGCTACAACTGGCCGGCGGCGCTCTCCCCGAACGGGCGCTACCTGCTCTACAACAAGCTCAAGGGCCTGAGCGACAACCACCTGTGGATGCTCGACCTTGAGACCGGCGAGGCGAAGGACGTCGGCGCGCCCGGCGCATACGCCGCCTACACCAACCCCGCGTTCATGCACGGGCGCGACGCGTTCTTCCTGTGCACGGACGAGGGCAGCGAGTTCAAGTACCTCGCGTATTACGACATCGCCACGGGCGTGATGACGAAGCAGTACGCCCCCGACTGGGATGTCGAGTCGCTGGCCGTCTCCCCGGACGACCGCTATCTGGCGATCCTCGTCAACGAGGACGGCTATGACGCGCTCAAGGTGTTCGACCTGAAGCGCGAGCTGTTCGTGAACATCCCGCAGCCGCCGAAGGGCGTCTCCGGCTATTGGCGCATGAGCTGGTCCGCGCAGGGACATCAGCTGCTCTTCACGCTGACCAGCGGCACCATGCCGAACAACCTCTGGGTGTTGGATCTCGAGGCGCAGCGCATCGAGCGCGTGACGCAGTCCGACATGGAGGGCATCGACCCGGACGAGCTGGTGGACGCGGAGCTGTGCCACTACACGTCCTTTGACGGGCTGACCGTGCCCTACTGGTATTACCGCGCGCCGGCGCAGCACAGCGGCCCGCGTCCGGTGCTCATCGACATCCATGGCGGGCCGGAGGGGCAGGAGCGCCCGATGTTCACTGCGCTGACGGAGTATCTGGTCAGCCAGGGCATCAGCATCGTCGCGCCGAACGTGCGCGGCAGCGTCGGCTACGGCAAGACCTACACGCACCTGGACGACGTGGAAAAGCGCCTGGACAGCGTGCATGACATCGACGCGCTCGTCGCGCACCTGGTGGAGACGGGCATCGCGGACAGGGACCGCATCGCCGTGATGGGCGCCAGCTACGGCGGCTTCATGACGCTCTCCTGCGTGGCGCGCTATCCGAAGCTCTGGGCGGCCGGCGTGGACGTCGTGGGCATGACGAACCTGGTCACGTTCCTGGAGAACACGAGCGAATACCGCCGCGCCCACCGCGAGAGCGAGTACGGCACGCTGGCGCATGACCGGCAAACGCTCTTTGACGTCTCCCCGATCGCGAAGGTGGATGACATCTGCGCGCCGCTGATGGTCATCCATGGCGCGAACGACCCGCGCGTGCCGGTGACGGAGGCGGAGCTGATCGTGGAGAACGTGCGCTCCCGCGGCGTGGAGGTTCAGTATCTGCGCTATGAGGACGAGGGCCACGGACTGGCCAAGCGCAAAAACCAGCTCGACTGCTATCCGCAGGTGGTCGCCTTCCTCAAGAAGCACCTGCGCATGGACAGCTGAACGGAGGAGCGTGCGACATGAACGAATATCAGAAGGGCGAACGCATCCTCGATGTGCAGGATCTGGAGCTGGGCTTCAACACCTACGCCGGACAGGTGCAGGCGCTGCGGGGCGTCAGCTTCCACCTGAACAAGGGCGAGACGCTGGCCATCGTCGGCGAGTCCGGCTCCGGCAAGTCGGTCACCATCAAGACGGTGACCAAGCTGCTCGCGCCCAACGCCGTCATCAAGGGCGGCAGCATCACCTACAAGGGGCAGGACATCCTGAACATGACCGACAAGCAGTTCTCCCAGCTGCGCGGCAGCGAGATCTCGGTCATTTTCCAGGACCCGCTCTCCTCGCTTGACCCGGTCATGAAGATCGGCAAGCAGATCACCGAGACGCTGCGCATCAAGCTCAAAATGCCGCGCGAGCAGGCGAAGGCCCGCGCGCTGGAGCTGATGGCGGCCGTGGGCATTCCGGAGCCGGAAAAGCGCTTCGACGAATTCCCGTTCCAGTTCTCCGGCGGCATGCGCCAGCGCATCGTCATCGCCATCGCGCTGGCCTGCAACCCGGAGGTGCTCATCTGCGACGAGCCGACCACCGCGCTGGACGTGACGATCCAGAGCCAGATTCTCGAGCTGATCGGCGAGCTCCAGCGCAAGAACGACCTCTCCGTCATCTTCATCACGCACGACCTGGGTGTGGTGGCCAACGTCGCCGACCGCGTCTGCGTCATGTATGCGGGCAAGATCGTGGAGACCGGCACGGTCGAGGAGATCTTCTACGATCCGCGCCATCCCTACACCTGGAGCCTGCTGACGAGCATGCCCAGCCTGGCGACCTCCGCGGAGGACAAGCTGACGGTCATCCCCGGCTCGCTGCCCAACATGGTGCATCCGCCCAAGGGCGACGCCTTCGCGGCGCGCAACCGCTTCGCCATGAAGATCGACTTTGAGGAGGAGCCGCCGATGTTCAAAATCAGCGACACGCACTACGCCGCGACGTGGCTGGAGCACCCCGACGCGCCGAAGATCGGCATCCCGGAGCCGCTCAAAAGCCGCATCGCCGCGCAGCTGGCAAGGGAGGTGTGACCGGTGACGGATGAACGCATTCTTGAGGTCAAGCACCTTTGCAAGTTCTTCTACGCCGGCAAGCACAGCGCGCCGATGAAGGCGGTCAACGACGTCTCCTTCCACATCAACCGGGGCGAGACGCTCGGCCTGGTCGGCGAGTCCGGCTGCGGCAAGACGACCACCGGCCGCACGGTCATCCGGCTCTATCAGCCCACGTCGGGCGAGGTCTGGTTCAACGGCAAGCGCATCGACGGCAAGCTGAACGCCGAGGAGGCACGAGCCGTCACCAGCAAGATGCAGATGGTCTTCCAGGACCCGGTCGCCTCGCTCAACCCGCGCATGACGGTCGAGGAGATCATCTGCGAGGGCGTCAAGATCAACAACCTCTATCCCTCCAGGGAGGAGCGCCGCAAGCAGATGTACCGCATGCTCGACATGGTGGGCCTCACCCGCGAGCACGCCACGCGCTATCCGCACGAGTTCTCCGGCGGCCAGCGTCAGCGCATCTGCATCGCCCGCGCGCTGATCACCCAGCCGGACATGATCATCGCCGATGAGCCGATCTCCGCGCTGGACGTGTCCATTCAGGCGCAGATCCTCAACATCCTCAGCGACCTGCGCAAGGAGCTGGGGCTGACGATCCTGTTCATCGCGCACGATCTGTCCGTGGTCAAGTACTTCTCCAACCGCGTGGCGGTCATGAACGCCGGGCGCATCGTCGAGCTGTCCTCCTCGCGGGAGATCTACGACGCGCCGATGCACGACTACACCAAGTCGCTGCTCTCCGCCATCCCGGTGCCGGACCCGCGCGTGGAGAAGAAGCGCAAGCGCATCTCCTATGACCGCAGGCAGGACTACGGCCCGGACGATCATCCGCAGCTGCGCGAGGTCCGGCCCGAGCACTTCGTGCTCATGAGCGACAGCGAGTGGGAGGCATATCAGAAGGCATGAGCGTACCCCAGTGCGTCAGCGTGCGCAGGCGGCCGCTGATCAAGACAGCCGTCTCCGCGGCGATGTTTGCCGCGGCCTGCATGCTCTATTTCCGGAAGCTGGAGGGCGCGTGGCTCCCCGTGGACAGCCTGTTCATGGCGGGGCTCCTGTGCCTGATCGTGGGCTGCTGGAACCTCGTGCGCTGGCTGGGGCTGTTCGACTCCACGGTGTACGGCTTCAAAAAGCTGGCGCACCACATGCAGGCAGGCGCCAAAAACGCGCCGCCGATGGAGCCGATGCCCAGCCTGGCGGACTACATGAGCCAGCCGAAGGTGCTGCCCTCGGCGGGCGAGCCGCTGCTGGTGGCGGCGGTGTGCATCGCGCTGAGCGTCATCGTGATGCTCATCGGATAAAACAACACGGGGGCTGTCAAGCCAAGAGTCCAGACACTCCAAGCAGTAACTAAGAGTTTGCGACCGAAGGTTTCCAAAGGGCGATCGGAAAGCCCTTTGGCGGGGCGTTGGGGCAGAGCCCCAAGCTCGAAAAAGCCAATTATTCTTAGAAAAGTTGCTTTATGGAATGTTAAGGATTAGCCTGACAGTCCCCGCTTTGCAAGGAGGAAGAAACATGCTGCTCAAGCAAGCCGTCGTCCATGACGGGCTGGGCGCCGCCGCGGTCTGCGACGTGCGCATCGAAAACGGGCTCATCGCGCAGGTGGCCCCGCACATCGACGGGGAGGGAATCGACCTGACGGGCATGCACCTGCTGCCCGGCTTCATCGACACGATGAGCAAGTGGGGCATCAACGGCACGGCCTATGAGATCCGCCCCTCGAGCGACGACAACGACGAGAAGTCCGAGCCGGTCACCCCGGAGCTGGACGTGATCTACGCCTTCAACGGCCGCGCGGTCAGCGTGCAGCAGCTGCCGGCCTACGGCATCACGGCGTGCGGCGTCGCGCCATCGGACAACAACGTGTTCGGCGGGCAGGCCGCCGCGTTCGAGACGGACGGCGTGAACGGATACACCATGTGCCTGCGCCGGGGCGTGGGCCTCAAGTGCAGCCTGGCCCGGGAGGTCAAGCGCGTCTACGGCGGGCGCAGCGTGATGCCCTCCACGCGCATGGGCATCTTCCAGCTCTTCGGGAGCTGGCTGCGCAAGGCCGATGCGTACGATCCGGACAAGGAGGGCGTCGAGCCGGATGAGAAGCTCGCCGCCATCCGCCGCGCGCTGCGCGGGGAGATGCCGCTGATCCTCGCCTGCGACAGCGCCAACGACCGCGCGCTGGCGATGGACATCCTGAAGCCGTATCCCGACGTGCGGGTGATCTTCACCTCGATCAACGGCATGGACGAGCAGGACCTCGCGCTCGACCCGGCCCGCGTGTCGTTCGTGACGGGTTTTGCGGGCGGCGATCTCGACCCGCGCAGCATGAACCGCCGCTACGACGTGCTGACGAAGCTGATGGACCGCGGCGTGCATGTGGCCGTCAGCGGCATGGACGGTACCTCGTACAGCCGCGAGTGGGTGCTCTGGGAGGGCATGGAGCTGACCCGCCACATCGCGGACACGGAGCGCGTGCTCAGCATGATGACCATCGAGCCGGCGCGGCTGCTGGGCATCGACGCGCAGACGGGCAGCATCTCCGTGGGCAAGCGCGCCGATCTGACCGTCTTTACGATGAACCCGCTGACGGACTTCCGCGCGCGCGTCGTGCGCACGATGATCGCTGGGCGCACCGTCTATCAGGAAGGAGACGAGATCAAGTGCTACTGCTGAAAAACGCGACCGTGCTCACCATGGACGAGCCGCAGGTCATCGAGCACGGCGACGTGCTCATCGACGGCGGAAAGATCGCGGCCGTTGGCACGGACCTGCCGCAGGAGGGCTGCGAGGTCATCGACCTGACCGGGCGCATCGTCATGCCGGGCCTCGTCGATGCGCACGCGCACCGCTCGAACTTCCCCGTCTCTGGCGAGGGCAGCGGCGACATCAACGAGCTGACCAACCCGGTGACGGCCGAGCTGAACGCGCTGTACGCCATCGACCCGAAGAACGAGTCGTTCAGGATCAGCTGCGCCTACGGCATCACCACCAGCTGCATTGCGCCGGGCAGCGGCAACGTCGTCGGCGGATGGTGCGTGGCGATCAAGTCCGCGGGCGGGGACCTCGCCTCACGCGTGATCGCCAACCCCGTCGCGCTCAAGGCGGCGATGGGCATCAACCCCAAGGGCGTATACAGCGGCAAGAACCGCCTGCCGATGACGCGCATGGGCATCGCACAGGTGCTGCGCGACTACCTGCGGCGCGTGCAGGCGTACATGAAGAAGAAGGAGGCGGCGGACGGCGATCCGGAGAAGCTGCCGCCCTATGATGAAGCCCTCGAGCACGGCATCCCCGTGCTGCGCCGGGAGATCCCGCTCAAGGTGCACGCCTATCAGCAGGACATGATGACCGTGCTGGCGATCGCGGACGAGTTCGATATCGACGTGACGCTCGACCACGCGCTGGGCGCGTCCGATTTCGTGGAGGAGATGGCCGCGAGCCGTCACCTGCGCGGCGTAATCTACGGGCCGGTGTACATCGGCCTGTTCCCGGGCGAGGGCTGCAAGGTCGATTTTGACGCGATGAAGCTGCTCGACGACCGCGGCGTCTGCACGGCGATGATGACCGACGCGCTGCTGAGCGGCGCGCAGATGCTGGTCAACCAGGTGGGCGAGTGCGTGCGCGCGGGCATGGAGCCGATGCGCGCGCTGCGGATGATGACGGTTAACCCCGCCAGGATGCTGGGGCTGGACAGCCGCATCGGCCGCCTCGCGCCGGGCATGGACGCGGACATCGCCGTGTTCAGCGCGATGCCGTGCGTCGCGCCTGCGGCCGAGGTGCTCATGACGCTCATCGACGGACAGATCGTCTATCAGAAGAATATGGAGGGATGACCGATGCGCCATTATCCGCAGGCGCCGCGCTGCGACGCGGCCGATACCCTTTTCGGAGTGAGGATCGAGGACCCGTACCGCTATCTGGAGGAGCGCGACGCGGCCGGCACGCGCGCGCTGGTCGCCCAGGAAAACGCCTATACGCAGGCGTTCTTTGACAGCCGGACGGACTTTGACGCGCGGGCGCTGGAGGCCGAGCTGCGCGCAAAGCCCACGCCGCACACGCTTCAGGATATTCACGAGGCCTGCGGCGTGCGCTGCGCGACCCGCACCATCGAGGGCGGCCTGCGCGACAGCGTGCTGCTCGACGAGCAGTTCCGCATCACCGGCGTGCTGATGAACGACGCCATGGTGGACAACCGCATGCACGTCTACGCAGGCATTCCCTGCCCGACGCACCCGGGCATCTTCGCCTTCACGGCGGTCAAGCACGGCGCGCCGCGCTGCTGTGTGCTCGTCTATGACGCCAATGCCAAGCAGGTCATCGCCGAGCTGGACGACGTGTTCGGCTTCAGCTGGACGGACGACGGCGAGGCCATCTACTACTCGAGCGCCGTCGTGGACGCGGAGCACAACCGCAACATCAACCGCGTGCACCGCTACGAGTGGCAGCAGAAAAAGCTCGTCACGACCTATACCTACGAGGAGAACGCCGTGTTCATCGGCGTGGAGCCGGCGCCGGAGGGCGGCTGCTTCCTGATGGTCAAGGTCAACTATGGCGACACGCTGATCCTGCATCAGGACGCGGCGGGCGCCGTGACGCGCCTGAGCAGCGGCAAGGGCTATTATCAGTATGCGGGCGAGATGAACGGCCGCTGCTACTTCAGCACGGACGACGGCGCGCCGATGGGCCGCGTGGTCAGCATCCGCTGCGATCAGGCCGGCCAGGAGGGCGCGCTGTGCGACGGCTTTGAGGTGGCGCTGCCCGAGCAGGACGCGTCGCTGGAGAGCGTCTGCCTGACGAAGGACGGCATCCTGGCGGTGCACAGCAAGGATGCCTGCTCCTCGATGGCGCTCTACGCCGAGGGCGGCGCAAGGCTGCGCGAGATCGAGCTGCCCGACCGCTTCGGCGCGGTGGGCGCGCCGGAGGTCATGCAGGTTTCCGATCAGGGCCGGGTGTTCTTCCGCTTCCAGAGCTTCACGATGAAGCCCGAGCTGCTCATGCTCGACACGGCGGACTGGTCGCTCACCTGCATCGACCGCGAGGAGGAGCGCGACACGGGCGACGTGGAGGTCGTGCAGCACTTCCTGAACGCGCGCGACGGGCAGCGCATCCTCGTCTACCTCGTGCAGCCGAAGGGACTGATCAAAAACGGCGACACGCCGGTGCTCATGTACGGCTACGGCGGCTACTTCAACGTCCTCTCGCCGATGCCGGAGAACCTGGCGGGCATCGACATCGTCGATTGGGTGCGCAAGGGGCGCATCTATGCGCACTGCATCCTGCGCGGCGGCGGAGAATACGGCACGGCCTGGCATGAGGACGGCATGCTGCTGCGCAAGAAGAATGCGTTTACCGACTTCATCGACATCGCGCAGTGGCTGGTCGACGAGGGCTATACGCGCCCGGCGAAGATCGTCGCCAACGGCGCGAGCAACGGCGGCCTGCTGATGGCGGCGATCACGACGATGCGCCCGGACCTGTTCGGCACGGTGATCGCCTCGGTGCCGCACACGGACATGATCCGCTTCCGCAACGACGACCGCGGCATGATGTACATCACCGAGTACGGCGATCCGCAGGAGAACGAGGAGACGCTGCGCTACATGCTCTCGTATTCGCCCTATCACAACGTGCGTCCCGGCACGCTGTATCCGCGCCTGCTCGTGCAGACGGGCGAGAACGACAACAACGTGCCGCCGTACCACGGCAAGAAGTTCGCCGTGCGCATGCAGCATGACGCGGATGAGCGTCATCCGGTGCTGCTGACCGTGCTGGCGCACGGCAGCCATAACCGCGGCGTGGGCGACGAATACTACCGCAACATCGCGCAGATGCAGACGTTCATCGAGATCGGCCTGCGCGAGGCGGATGAGGAAAAGGTATAATACTGTTTTGCGTCTAAACCGGCATCATGCCGGTTTAGACGAGAATTAGTATAAGAAAAAAGCGGGCCATAAGCCAAAAGAGGCTGTCAGGCAAAGAATCCGGACAATCCAAGCAAAACTAAGAGGGTTTGCACCCGAAGGTTTCCAAAGGGCGATCGGAAAGCCCTTTGGCGGGGCGTTGGGGCGGAGCCCCAAGACTGAAAAAGCCAATCATTCTTAGAAAAGTTGCTTTATAGATTGTTCAGTATTCGCCTGACAGTCTCTGCGCATTTTGGAAAGCCATTCCGCTTGGGATCAGTCTTTCTCGCCGCGCACCTCGCGCAGCACGCTCTCGATGATGGCCTCCAGCTGTGCCTGATGGCGGTCGATGTCCTGCACGAGCGCGATCTGGTTGCGCGCGCGGTCGAGGTTCTGCGTGGGGTAGTGGATCTTGAAGTAGACGTCGCCGTTCAGGTAGTCGGCCAGAAACCGGCTGGCGCACTCCCACGTCATCAGCTTCGCGCCCATGACCAGCGAGGCGGTCTCCTCGTCCGTGATGACGCCATGCACCGCGGACAGGAAGCCCCGGGCGAACGCCGTGAAGTTCGGGATGCTGATGCTCACATGGGAGATGTCCGGGTCGCCCTCGTCCGCCGTGTTGCCGCCGACGCGGATGGCGTCGCCGAAGTCGTAGGCGGTCAGGCCGGGCATCACCGTGTCCAGGTCGATCACGCACAGGCCCTCGTTGGTCCGGCTGTCGAAGAGGATGTTGTTGAGCTTGGTGTCGTTGTGCGTCACGCGCAGCGGCAGGCGGCCGTCGACCAGGCGGTCGGTCAGGTAGCCCGTCTCGCCCGCGAAGGCGCGCACGTCCGCGATCTCCCGCTGCACGCCCTGCGCGCGGCCCGCAGCGTCGCGCGCGACCGCCTCCTCAAACTGGCGCAGGCGGTTGGGCGTGTTGTGGAACAGCGGAATCGTCTCGGCGAGCTGGTCGGCGGGGAAGTCGTCGAGGTCCATGAAGAACTCGCCGAACGTGCGCGCGGCGCTCTCGAACATCTCGGGGCTGTCCGCCGTGTCGTGCGAGACGGAGTCGGTGATCATCAGGTCGGCGCGCCAGCAGCCGCCGTCCGGATCGAAATGGCACGGCGCGCCGTCCCGTGCGGAGACGACGGTCAGCGTCTGGCGCAGGGCATCGCCGCCGCGCGCACGGATGCGCTGCGCCACGTGCTCCGTCACCGCGCGGATGTTGCGCATGACGGCGAGCGGATCGCGGAAGATGGACGTGTTGATGCGCTGAAGGATGTATTCGGTCGCCTGACCGTCGGCGTCCTGCGTGCGCACGCGGAACGTGTCGTTGATATGGCCGTTGCCGAACGGCTCGGCGGAGACGGGCGTCCCGTGCAGCGCAAAGGCGCTGCATACGGCGAACACATCCCCGGTGTGAAGCTCCTGCATGGTGTTTCCTCCCCAAAGACTGCGCAGGCCCCGGCTTTGGGGCAGCGCCTGATAGCCGGCCCGTGCGGGGCGGCGGGATTGAGCGGCAATTGTCAATCCATCCCATTCTACTATAAAACGCGGAATCTGTCCACGGAACGGCGCGTTTTTTTCGCGGAACAGGACGATCCTGGCGCCCGGCAGCCCGTTTTGGGTGCGCCCGGATGCGCAAATGGGGATTGAGCCGCGGCGGTTTGAGGTGTATAATGGAGGCACTGGCGCGCCCGCAGACGCGTCACGCAAAGGAGAGAATCGTCATGAACGTCAGAGAGAGAATTGCTGCCTTCCGCGCGCGGATGGCGCAGGAAGAGCTGGCGGCTGTCGTCGTGCCCACGGCGGACAGCCATGCCTCGGAATACATCGCTGATCACTTCAAGACCCGCCAGTGGCTGTGCGGGTTCACCGGCTCGGCCGGCACGCTGGTCGTGGGCCGGGAGGAGGCCGCGCTCTTCACCGACGGCCGCTACTTCATCCAGGCGGAGCGCCAGCTCGCGGGCAGCGGGGTTACGCTCATGCGCATGGGTCAGCCCGGCGTGCCGGGCGTCGAGGAGTACACGGCGCAGCTGGCGAAGGACAGCAGGGCGGGCGTCGATTTCGGCGTGGTGAGCGAGCGGTTCATGCAGAAGCTCAGCGCGGCCATGCTCGCTGCGGGCGGCAGGCTCGTGGATACCGGCGACTGGTTTGACGCGCTGTGGACGGACCGTCCGGCGCTGCCCACGGGCGCGGCGTTCGGGCTGGACATGCGGTATGCGGGCCGCAGCGCCGCGGACAAGCTCGCCGCCATCCGTGAGGAGATGCGCGAGGCGGGCGCGCAGCTGCACGTCACCAACGTGCTCGACGACATCGCCTGGACGCTCAATGTCCGCGGAAGCGACGTCCACTGCACGCCGGTGGTCATGAGCTACCTGACCGTCGGGGAGGACGAGGCCGTCTGGTACGTCGATCCCGCGAAGGTCAGCGATGCGCTGCGGGCGGAGCTTGCCGCGCAGGGCGTGCGCGTCGCGCCGTATGACGCCATCGAGGGCGCGCTGCACGCGGTCGCCCCGGATACGCGCGTGATGGCCGACACCGGCCGCCTGACCGCGAAGCTGTGCGCGGCGCTTTCGCAGGCGCAGCTCATCGAGCATGCGAATCCCGCGATGGCCATGAAGGCGATCAAGAACGAGGTCGAGCTTGCCAACCTGCGCATGGCGCATGTGCGCGACGGCGCGGCGGTGACGCGCCTGATGTACTGGCTCAAGAAGAACGTGGGGAAGATCCCCATGACCGAGATGAGCGTTCAGGAGAAGCTGCTCGGCCTGCGTCAGGAGCAGGAGGGCTTCCTCGACCTGAGCTTCAACACCATCTGCGCCTACCGTGCCAACGCTGCGATGATGCACTACTCCGCCAGTGAGACGTCCAACGCCGTCCTCGAGCCGCGCGACCTGCTGCTCATCGACTCCGGCGGACAGTACCTGGAGGGCACGACGGACATCACCCGCACCTTTGCGCTGGGCGAGGTCGAGCCGGAGCAGAAGGAGCACTTCACCGCCGTGCTGTGCAGCATGCTGAACCTGGCCAACGCGAAGTTCCTGCACGGCTGCACGGGCATCAACCTCGACATCCTCTCCCGAGGGCCGATCTGGGACCTGGGCATCGACTACCGCTGCGGCACGGGCCACGGCGTGGGCTATCTGCTCAGCGTGCACGAGGGCCCCAACAGCTTCCGCTGGCACAAGTCCCCGACCCGCAACGAGGACACCGTGCTCGAGGAGGGCATGGTGACCACCGACGAGCCGGGCATCTACATCGAGGGCAGCCACGGCATCCGCACGGAGAACGAGCTGGTCTGCGTGAAGCGCGAGGAGAACGAGTACGGCCAGTTCATGGCGTTTGAGACGATCACCTGCGCGCCGATCGACCTGGACGCGGTGATTCCGGAGCAGATGACCCCGCGCCAGCGCGCGTGGCTCAACAGCTATCACGAATTCGTGCGCGACACGCTCATGGATTGGATGAAAACTGAGGACGAGAAGGCCTGGCTGCGCGAGGCGACGAGGGCGATCTGATTCTTCTCTGAAGGATACGGGCCATAAGCGCGAAGCGAGGAGGGGAGTCTGAGGGATGAAATCCCTCGGGCGGGGTTTGGGGCAGCCGCCCCAACGCAAACCCACATCGCGGAGCGTCACCTGACGGTCGATGATCCCACAACCCAGTCCCGTTTGTGCGCAGCATGACGTGCGCACTCCCTCATACGCAAAGGCCGCAGGCTGCACGCCCGCGGCCTTTCCTCTTTCCCTTTCCTGCGGAAGGACTGGCATTTTCCCCGCATATCCTGTATAATAGAGACAGACCCATCTGCGCCGGTAGGGCGCAGCGGTACTTCCATCGCGCGGGCTTCCGCGCCGACAGAAATGGAGGAAATAGAATGAAACTGATCGTAGCGATTGTTCAGGATGAGGACGCGGGGCGTCTGGTCTCCGAACTGATGGACAAGGGCTTCGGTGTCACGAAGCTGGCCACCACCGGCGGCTTCCTGCGCGCAGGCAACACCACGCTCATCAGCGGCGTGGAGGACGAGAAGCTGGATGGCGCGCTGGCCATCATCGAGCGCATCTGCAAGAGCCGTGAGCAGATCACCGCCTCGGCCACGCACATGAGCGGCGGCGCGAGCGGCGTTTATGTGCCGTACCCGATCAAGGTGACCGTCGGCGGTGCGACGGTGTTCGTGCTGGAGGTCAGCCAGTTCCTGAAGGTGTAACATGCAGTCGTTTGAGGATTTCGCCGGGCAGTCCGCGCACATCGCGCAGCTGCACAGCGACTTTGCATCGCGCGCGTTTGTGCACGCCTATCTGTTTGCGGGGCCGAAGGGCACGGGCAAAAAGTCCGTCGCCCGGCTCTGCGCCATGGCCGCGCTGTGCCGCGGGGAGGGAAAGCGCCCCTGCGGCGTGTGCGGCCCCTGCCGGCGCGTGCTCGCGGGCACCCACCCGGATGTGCACACCGTCGAGCCGGAGAAGGGCAAGCAGCTGATCGGCGTGGACGTGCTGCGCGGCGTGATCGAGGAGGTCAGCGTGCGCGCGTTTGAGGACGGCGTCAAGGCGCTGATCTTCCCGGAGGCGGAGCGCATGACGGCGCAGTCGCAGAACTGCCTGCTCAAGACGCTCGAGGAGCCGCCGGAGGACACGGTGTTCTTCCTGATCACCGACCAGCCCGCCGCGCTGCTCCCCACGATCGTCTCCCGCTGCCGAACGGTGCGCTTTCACCCGCTGGATCTCCCGCAGGCCGCGGCGCGCCTGACCGCGCTGGGGCTTGCGCCCGAGGAGGCGCGGCGCAGGGCCCGCATGGCCGAGGGCTGCGTGGGCCAGGCGCTGGCCATCGACGAGGCGGCCATGGCGCTGCGCGAGCAACTCACGCGCGATGTATTTTCCGTGCGCAGGCCGGCGGACGTGCTTGCCGCGGTGAATCCCTACAAGGACGCGAAGGAGCAGAAGACGCAGATCCTCGACGTGCTCGAGTGCGCCGTGCGCGACATCATGATGGCGCAGGCCGGGCGCATGACGCTCGAGGATGCGGGCTACGCGCCGCAGGCTGAGGCCTATGCGCGGGCTGTGCCGCTCTCCGGCGGGCTGAGGCTCTCCGCCGCGGTGACGCGCGCGCGCCAGATGGTCGCCAGCAACGTCTCCTTTGCCGCCGCGTTTGAATCCATATTGCTGAACTTGACGGAGGAATATACCCAATGGCCATGGTAATCAGGGTGCGCTTCAAGCGCGCCAGCAAGCTGTATGACTTTGACCCCAACGGGCTCGAGCTGCATACCGGCACGAAGGTGGTCACCGAGACGGCGCGCGGCGTGGAGCTGGGCGAGTGCGTCTCCGGCGTGATGGAGGTGCCCGACGAGCGGGTCGTCTCCCCGCTCAAGCCCATCATCCGCATCGCCACGGAGCAGGATCTCATGATTCAGCGCCGCAACGAGCAGAACGAAAAGGAAGCGTTCGACATCGCGGTCGAGAAGATCGCCGAACACAAGCTGGAGATGAAGCTGGTCGATGTCGAATACGCGTTTGACCACTCGAAGATCATCTTCTACTTCACCGCCAACGGCCGCGTGGACTTCCGCATGCTGGTCAAGAACCTGGCGGGCATCTTCAAGACCCGCATCGAGCTGCGCCAGATCGGCGTGCGCGACGAGGCGAAGATGCTCGGCGGCATCGGCCCCTGCGGACGGCCCATCTGCTGCCGGACGTATCTGGGCGACTTCACGCCCGTGTCTATCAAGATGGCGAAGGAGCAGAACCTCTCGCTCAACCCGACGAAGATCTCCGGCCTGTGCGACCGCCTGATGTGCTGCCTCAAGTATGAGCAGGATCACTACGAGGCGACGCGCAAGCGCATGCCGCGCGTGGGCCGGGAGATCATCACGCCCGACGGCGTGGGCACCATCAACGCGATCAACGTGCTCTCCGAGACGGTGCGCGTGCGCATCGCCGTCGGCGATTCCTTCGAGCTGCGCGAGTATCCCATCGACGACTGCCAGCGCCCTGGCGCCGATGCGCAGGTCCAGCAGGGCGGCGATACCGCCGGCGAAGCCCCCGCGCAGCCGCGCCCGCCGAAGCTGGAGCGCCCGCCGAAGCCGGAGCGGCCGGAGGGCGAGCGGCCGGACAAGCCCCGTGGCCCCAGGGGAGATCGTCCGGAGAAGCCCCCGCGCCCGGACAGGCCCCCGCGCGAGAAGGGTGAGCGCCCGCAGAAGGGCGAGCGGGCGCAGCGGCCCGACCGTCCGCCGCGCCCGCCGAAGGACGGACAGAGCGCGAAGCAGGCGGACAGGCCCGCGGAGCCGGAAAAGCTGGATGTGCTGATGGAGGAGGCCGCGCCGGTGAAGACGGAGCAGGCCGCTCCGGTCGAAGAGACGGTGATTCTCGCGGAGGAGGTCGAAATCCGCGAAAGCGCGCAGCCCGAGGATTTGCTCTGATTCCGCACGAAATGAGAAAAGGACCTTGCAATTGACCGCGCCGCGTGCTACAATAAATTGGGCTTTACCTATATCAATCAGTCGGAGGTGAAAACAATGGCTTATCAGATTAGCGACGATTGCATCTCCTGCGGCGTCTGCGCCAGCAACTGCCCGGTGAACGCGATCAGCGAGGGTGACGGCAAGTACGTGATTGATGCGGATACCTGCATCGAGTGCGGCGCTTGCGCCGAGAACTGCCCGGTGGGCGCCCCGGCTCAGGCCTAATTCGCCAGACTGGATGCATTCGGCTAGGCCGGATGCATCCTTTTTTCACTGCATGGGGAATTGCGCCAAAGCATCGTACAGCGAGCACTGAGGGACATTGCTTGAACAGGCTGTTCGGGGGCGGGAGCGGGCACAGCCCGTTTTTTCATATGAAACAAACCGGCATGCTGCCGGCGGCAAGCCCTCCGAAGTGCTGTAAATCCCGATGCTTTGCGCCCGAGACCGATGCTTTGCGGAAAGTTTACATAACAAAGGCTCACGAGGGAGGTGAACGCGCATGAAGCGCCGGGGCAGGCTGTCCGCGGGCACGATCATCATGCTGCTGCTGACGGCGGCGGTCGTTGTGGGCTGTGCGGCGTTCATGCTTGTGCTCTCCGGCGGGGCGAATGGCAGCCGCTCGGGCGAGCTGCTCGCGCACGTCAGCGCCTACGCGGCGCAGACCACCCCGCAGCCCTCCGCGGCGCCGACGGCGGTTCCCGCCGCATCGCCCGTGCCCTCACCCTCCGAAAGCGCGACGGCGCAGCCCACGCCCCTGCCGCAGAAGGCGACGGTCACCCTCGCGGCGGCGGGCACGGTGTATGCGCCCAAGGCCGTCCGCCAGAGCGTGCAGACGGGCGCGGATCAGTTCGACTTCACACCCGTGTTTTCCGCGCTCACGGACACGCTGAGCGCGGCGGACCTGGCCATCGCCACGCTGGAGACGACCACCGCTGGGAGCGACAAGGGCTATGGCAACTACAACACGCCGCCGCAGATCCTCGATGCGCTGCGCGCCTGCGGGATCGATCTCATCTCCCTGGCGACGGAGCGGGCGCTCGACAAGGGCTACGAGGGCCTGTCCATCACCGCGGGCGAGCTGACCAGCCGCGGGCTCTTTCGGGCGGGCGCCGATCCCGACGGGACGGGCGGCGGCGCGACGATGGTGCGCGTGGGCGGCGTGCAGATCGCCGTCCTCGCCTACAGCTACGGGCTCAGCGACGAGGGCAGCAGCAAGACAAACGGCGACAGCCGCGGCGCGCTGGCGATGCTCGACGTGCAGCGCATGACCGAGGACATCGCCCGGGCGCGCATGGACGGCGCAAATCTGGTCGTCGTGCTGCCGCACTGGGGCACCAAGAACAAGCAGACCACGCCGGAAAGCGTGCGCGCGATGGCGAAGACGCTGGCGCAGGCCGGCGCCGACGTGATCTTCGGCACACATCCGAACGTCGCGCAGAGCATCGAGCGCATCACGACGACGCGCTCCGACGGGCTTGACTATGACACGATCGTATGCTATTCGCTGGGCAGCCTGCTCACCGACTCGCGCGCCGCGGAGAACACGGCGGGCATGATCGTGACGCTCGAAGCGACCTACGATCCCGCGACGCGCCGCGTGGCGCTGGGCGAGCCGCAGGTCACGCCCGTCTACATCGCCAGAACCCGGCAGGACGACGAGAACGTCTACCGCGTCGTGCCCGCGAACGATGAGGAGGCGCTCGCCCCGCTGGAGGAATCGGAGCGCAGCGCGGCGGCGCGCGCCGCAGAAATTGTGGAGGCCATCCATGAAACAGAAGAGAATCGGTGATTACGGTGTGAAGCTGGGCGTGTTTCCGCACGGCCCGCTGGACAAGATCACGGACGTGCCCGGCGTGACCGTCGGCCATGCGACCATCCGCGATGAGCGCCACCATACCGGCGTGACCGTCATCATGCCCTGCAAGGACAATATGTTCGCCAGCAAGCTGACGGCGGCGTCGTTCGTGCTCAACGGCTTCGGCAAGACGCAGGGCCTCGTGCAGATCGACGAGCTGGGCACGCTGGAGACGCCCATCGCGCTGACCAACACGCTCAACGTGGGTATCGTGCATGACGCGCTGGTGGGCTATATGGCGGTGCGCTGCGCGCAGGAGGGCGTGCCGATGCACTCGATCAACCCCGTCGTCGGAGAGTGCAACGATTCCGGCATGAACGAGATTGCCGACCGGCCCGTGACCGGGGAGCATGTGCTCGCCGCGATTGCGGACGCGCGCAGCGACTTCGAGGAGGGCGACGTCGGCGCGGGCTGCGGCACCGTCTGCCATGGGCTCAAGGGCGGCATTGGCTCGGCCTCGCGCGTGCTGACGATTGACGGACAGCGCTATACGCTCGGCGTGCTCGTGCAGAGCAACCACGGGTGTCTCGAGGAGCTGCACGTCGGCGAGCGCGCCATCGGGCGGGAGATCCTCGCCAAACGCAGGCAGCAGGCCAGCGCGGAGCCGACCGACCGCGGCTCCATCATGATGATCACCGCTACGGACCTGCCCGTCACGGACCGCCAGCTGCGGCGCATCATCAAGCGCTGCGCAGTGGGCCTGGCGCGCGGCGGCTCGTACTTCGGCCACGGCAGCGGCGACGTGATGATCGGCTTTTCGACGGCCAACCGCGTGCCCCACGGCGGCGCGAACCGCGTACTGACGTACCGCGCGGTGAACGAGGACGCGCTGGAGCTGGCCTTCCGCGCGATTGCGGAGGCCACGCAGGAGGCCGTGCTCAACTCCATGTGCTGCGCACGCGAGGGGAAGAAGCTCAGTGGCGCGACGGTCGAGTCGCTGGCGAAGTACCTCTGAGGATTCGCGCAGAGTAACGAACCATCAGCGCGAAGCGAAGAAGGGAGTCTGAGGGACAATGTCCCTCAGGCAGGGGTATGGGGGGAAGACCCCCATCGTTCCCCAATCGCAAAGCGATCCAAAAAAGAAAGCAGTCAGGGAGCGAAGCGTCACCTGACGGTGAATGATCGCCGGGCATTTCTGATTCGGACGAGCCTGAGCGGCAGGTATATGAAAAGAAGGGTCAGGCAGCAAACGCCTGATCCTTCTTCGCTTCGCGCCGTATAAAGCATTTTGCCGGAAAACAGGATTATCCCTCCGGCGTAAAGTCCGTCGCATCGGCGGGCAGCAGCTGCACGGCGCGCAGGAAGCGCAGCGTGTTCTCCTGACGCACCCTGTCGCAGGGGAAGGACAGCCGCGCGGCCAGCGCGCATTCCTCCCGGGCAAACAGATGGCACATCCGGTGGACCGCCGCCCACAGCGCGTCCGCCTGCGCGGTGTCCGTGATCAGCCGGAGCATGTCCGCTTCGGTTC
The DNA here is from genome assembly GCA_945928315.1 of uncultured Clostridia bacterium. Classification (GTDB taxonomy): domain Bacteria; phylum Bacillota; class Clostridia; order Christensenellales; family Aristaeellaceae; genus Ventricola. The sequence goes on along the minus strand of CAMENN010000008.1, from coordinate 15,215 downwards.
GCATGCTGCATCCTCCCTTCAAAAACGCGGACAGGGCGATCCCTGTCCGCGTATGTCATTTCTTCCTCCGCTGGCGAACCGCTTCGGAGAGCAAAAACTCGATCTGGCTGTTGATGGAGCGGAAGTCCTCATCGGCCCAGGCGGCAATCTCGTCCCAGAGCGTCGGGGAGAGGCGCAGCAGCACCTGCTTTTTGGCCTTTTCCTTCTCCTTAACCGCCTTTTCCTTTTTGAGAATCTGTGCCTCCATCTCGCTGATGCGCGCCAGCCGCGCACTCAGCTGCGCCTCCCTCTGCTGGAGTTCCTCTTCGTTCAAGGGATCACCTCCGCGCGTCAATAGATCGAGCCGCTGTTGACGATGGGCTGCGCGTCCTTGTTGCCGCAGAGCACCACGAGCAGGTTGGCGACCATCTGCGCCTTGCGCTCCTCGTCGAGCACAACGACCTCCTCCTCGCCGAGCTGGTCGATGGCCATCTTGACCATGCCGACCGCGCCCTCGACGATCTTCTGGCGGGCGGCGATGATCGCCGTCGCCTGCTGGCGCTGGAGCATCGCTGCGGCGATCTCCTCAGCGTAGGCCAGTGTGGTGATGCGCACGTCCTCGATGACGATGCCCGCGTCGCGCACGTGCTGTGCAAGCTCCTCCTGCATGATCTCCGAGATCTCGCTCGAGGAGCCGCGCAGCGTCTTTTCGTCCGTGTCGCCCTCCATCGTGTCGTACGGGTAGAGGCGCGCGATGTTGCGGATGGTCGAGTCGCACTGGATGGAGAGGTACTCCTCGAAGTTCTCCACCGCGAAGACCGCCGTGGTCGGGTCCGCGACGTGCCAGATGACGACCGAGCCGATGATGATCGGGTTGCCCAGCGCGTCGTTGACCTTCTGCTTGCGGTTGTCCAGCGTGCGCGTCTTGAGTGAAATCTTCTTGGGCTGGCCCATCGAGATGGTGGTTTCCGTGCCGTTGGCGCTCTTGCGCTGCACGGGGCCGGTCGGCTCGCCGTTCATGACCGCAGGGGCGTTCGCCGTGACGAACGGATTCATATGGTAGAAGCCCGGCTGCTTGAGCGTGCCGTAATACTTGCCGAAGAGCGTGAAGACGTATGCCTGGTTCGGCGCGAGCACCTTGAAGCCCGCGAGCATGATCGGGAAGAAGAGCAGGCCGACGATGCCCACGGCCAGCAGGATGCCGCCGATGGCGTAGAAGGCGTTGACGAGGCGGATGATGCCCAGCACGAGGCAGGCCGCCGAGGCGCAGAGCCCCACGAGCACGACAGGCAGCATGAAGAAGCCGTTGGCATGCGGCGCGGTCTTTTCGGCGGGAACGTTGGCGAGAATCTCGGTATCCATATGCAGACCTCCTTCAGATCCGGCTTTGTGATATTGATTTGCTATCAATATGATACAGCGCTGCGGGAGGATTGTCAAGGGGGAAAAACGGCGCGAGATTGAGCATTGCGAAAAGGGCCGTGCGATGCTATAATAGAATGAATTGCGGCAGCAGACATGAAGGATGGCGTACGGAGGCAGCGGCGTGACGGACAGACGGGAAGCGGACGGGCGGCAGGAGATGGCCCGCGATAGGCTGGGACAGGACGGATTCAGCGCGAGCGTGGCAGGCGCGCGCAGACCATGGCATGCGCAGCAGGCGGGCACGATGCCCCGGCAGGAGGCGGCGTTTGCGCAGGTCGGGCGCAGGACGATCGACTTTGCCGACAACGGGGACGGCACGCTGACGGCCGTGCGCTGCATCGACCCGGCGGCGGACGACCTCGACATCCAGTTCGAGGCGGGCGCGTGCCCGGTGACGGCGATCGGACCCAAGGCGTTCGAGGGCTGCACGGCGCTGCGGCGCGTGGTGCTCCCGGCGGCGCTCACGAGAATCGGCGAAATGGCGTTCTCCGGATGCAGCCACATCGAGCGCATCGTCATCCCCGGCGGCGTGGTGCGCGTGGGCACGCTGGCGTTTGCCAAGTGCCAGGACCTGCGGCGCGTGCGCATCGAGCCGGGCGTGCAGGGGCTCGGACCATCGTGCTTTTCCAAGTGCGGCCGCCTGACCCGGGTGGATATTCCCGCCAGCGTGACCGCTCTGGGCGGCGGTGTGTTCTTCGGCTGCGGCAGGCAGCTCACGCTCTACGGCGCGGCGGGCTCCTTCGCCGAGAAGTACGCGCAGTTCAACGGCCTCACGTTTGACTCGGAGAGCTGGCGCGAGGACGAGGAGCTGGTGCTCACCGAGAACGAGGACGGCACGCTGACCGTCGCCGGCGCGCGGCAGGAGCGGGTGACGGCGCTGGACATCCCCAGCGAGCTGTGCGGACGGCGCATCGTCGCCATCGCGCCCAAGGCGTTTTTCGCCAACGGCACGCTGGAGCGCGTGAGCATCGGCGGGGGTGTGCGCACGATCGGCGAGAGCGCGTTCTTCGGCTGCCGCTCACTGCTCTCGCTGAGCCTGGAGCGCGGGCTCGAGCACGTCGGCGACAGCGCGTTCGCCGGTTGCGAGGGCCTGTCGCAGGTGACGCTTCCGTGGGGGACAAGCAGCGTCGGGCGCATGGCGTTCTTCGGCTGCACACGGCTCTCGTTCGTCAAGATGCCCACGACCACGCGGGTGAGCGATTTTGCCTTCGACGGCTGCGCGCCGGGGCTGCACGTGTTCGGCGGCGTGAACGCCGGACGCATGGCGGCAAGAATGGAATAATCCTGTCCGCCAAAAAACGAGCCATAAGCGCGAAGCGGAGAAGGGAGTCTGAGGGGACCGGAGTCTGCCGCCGCCTGTGGCGGAAACAGGCAGACGGAGCGTCGGAAATCGCAAGGAGCGCCATTCATGGCGCGACTATGCGAGTTTCCCGGACTCATCGTCCTTCAGGCAGGTCCGGGCGGCAGCCCGGCGTTCCCATATCGCGAAGCGATCCGGAAAAAAAGCGGTCAGGGAGCAGGGCGAACCCTGACGGTCGGCTATCCCTCGGCCCGGTTCTGTTTGAAAGCCGCATAACCGGCGACCGCGCGCAGGCATCTCCCGCCCGTGCGCGGTTTTCTCTGTTTTTTCCTGAAAAAACGGGATAAACGGCTTGAAAGCTGCGCCGGAGTTTGCTATACTGATGGGCGTGATTTGGCGGGCATATGCCCGCTTTCTGTTGGCAATGAGGAAAGCAGAGAACGGGAGAGAGAACGATGAGAAAAGTCGGTTTTGACAGCCAGAAGTATATCCGCCTGCAGTCCGAGCGCATCCGCGAACGCATCAGCCAGTTCGGCGGCAAGCTGTATCTGGAATTCGGCGGCAAGCTCTTCGACGATTACCACGCCTCGCGCGTGCTGCCGGGCTTTGAGCCGGACAACAAGATCAAGATGCTGCTGGAGCTGCGCGATCAGGCGGAGATCGTCATCGCCATCTGCGCGGGCGACATCGAGAAGAACAAGCGCCGCGGCGACCTGGGCATCACCTACGACGCCGACGTCATGCGCCTGATCGACATCTTCCGCGGCTTCGGGCTGTACGTCGGCTCCATCGTCATCACGCAGTACGCCGACCAGCCCGCCGCCGCCGTGTTCGAAAAGCGCATGACCGCGCTGGGCCTGCGGGTCTACCGGCACTATCCCATCCCAAACTATCCCGCCGACCTGCGCCTGGTCGTCAGCGACGAGGGCTACGGCCGCAACGATTATATTGAAACGACGCGCCAGCTCATCGTCGTCACCGCGCCCGGCCCGGGCAGCGGCAAGATGGCGACCTGCCTCTCCCAGCTCTATCACGAGCACAAGCGCGGCGTGAAGGCCGGCTACGCCAAGTTCGAGACGTTCCCGATCTGGAACCTGCCGCTCAAGCACCCGGTCAACCTCGCCTACGAGGCGGCGACCGCGGACCTCAACGACGTGAACATGATCGACCCGTTCCACCTGGAGGCCTACGGCGTCACGACGGTCAACTACAACCGCGACGTCGAGATCTTTCCGGTGCTGCGCACGATCTTCGAGCGCATCTACGGCGAGTGCCCCTACAAGAGCCCGACGGACATGGGCGTGAACATGGCGGGCCTGTCCATCACGGACGACGCCGTCTGCCGCGAGGCCTCCTGCCAGGAGATCATCCGCCGCTACTTCAAGACCGCCTGCCTCGTGCGCCAGGGTCTGGCCACGCAGGAGGAGCTGGGCAAGATCGAGCTGCTGATGCAGGCGACGCAGATCGAGCCGGAAAACCGCGCCGTCGTGCCTGCGGCGCTGGCCGTCGCCGACCGCACGGGCAAGCCCGCCGCCGCCATCGAGCTGCCGGACGGACGCGTGGTCACCGGCCGCACAACCGACCTGTTCGGCGCGTCCTCCGCGGCGATGCTCAATGCGCTCAAGGCGCTGGCCGGTATTCCGGACGAGATCAAGCTCATCTCCCCGGAGGTCATCGGCACCATTCAGACGCTCAAGACCGGCTACATGAAGAGCCGCAATCCGCGTTTGCACACCGACGAGATGCTCATCGCGCTGGCGATTTCCGCCGCGTCGGATGAGCACGCCATGCGCGCCATGCAGCAGCTCAGCGCGCTCGATGGCTGCGACGCGCACTCCACAGTCATCCTCGCCTCGGTGGACGACGGCGTGTTCAAGCGCCTCAACATGAACATCACCTGCGAGCCGACCTACGAGAAGAACAACCTCTATCACAAGTGAAGCACGCGCTTCCCGCGCCGTATCCCTGCGGCCCGGGAAGCGCGTTTTCATATGGCGGCCCTGCGTGAGGGCGGGGACCGGGAATCCCCTGCTTCGTGATGGGGTTTTTGTATTTGGTGCAGTTTTCTCTCGAACGGATATTCAATCTGAACAAAACTGCAGGATTGAATCAAAAAATCTTCAAATATCTCTTGAAAATCCGGCGGAGAATGATATAATAGTCCGGTATTGGTTTTGGATGGAACGGTCAATTCAAGGAAGGATGGTGCCTCATGCATACGAAATTCATTTTTGTCACGGGCGGCGTGGTCTCCTCCCTGGGCAAGGGAATCACAGCGGCCTCGCTGGGCTGCCTGCTCAAGAGCCGGGGACTCAAGGTCTCCATTCAGAAGTTCGATCCGTATATCAACGTCGATCCGGGCACGATGAATCCCTATCAGCACGGCGAGGTGTTCGTCACCGACGACGGCGCGGAGACCGACCTCGACCTGGGCCACTATGAGCGCTTCATCGACGAAAACCTCACGCAGGCGGCCAACGTCACCAGCGGCCGCGTCTACTGGACGGTTATCTCCCGCGAGCGCAAGGGCGAATACCTCGGCGCAACCATCCAGGTCATCCCGCACATCACCAATGAGATCAAGCGCCGCATGCTGGAGGTGTCCATGGGGGACAACCCGCCGGATGTGGTCATCACCGAGATCGGCGGCACCGTCGGCGACATCGAGAGCCTTCCCTTCCTTGAGGCCATTCGCCAGCTGCGCAGCGAGGTCGGCCGCGAAAACGCGCTGTACATTCACGTGACGCTCGTGCCCTACATCAGCGCCGCGGGCGAGCTCAAGACCAAGCCGACCCAGCACTCCGTCAAGGAGCTGACCGGCCTGGGCATCCAGCCGGACATCATCGTCTGCCGCAGCGAGCACCCGATCGACCGCGACATCCGCGCGAAGATCGGCCTGTTCTGCAACATCCCCGGCGACTGCGTGTTCGAAAACCTCAACGCGAAGAGCATCTACGAGGTGCCGCTGATGATCCACGAGGAGGGCATGGACGCCTGCGTCTGCCGCCTGCTGGGCATCGAGGCGCCGGAGGCGGAGCTGACCGAGTGGCGCGAGATGGTGCACCGGCTGATGACCCCGCAGCGCGAGGTGCGCATCGCCATCGTCGGCAAGTACGTCGAGCTGCCGGACGCCTATCTGTCCATCGTTGAGGCGCTGACCCACGGCGGCATCGCGCACCACGCGAGGGTGCGGATCGAGTGGGTCGCCGCCGAGGAGCTCACCGCGGACAACGCGGCGGAGCGGCTCGCGGGCTGCGCGGGCGTGCTCGTGCCGGGCGGCTTCGGCTCCCGCGGCCTGGAGGGCAAGATCGCCGCGGTGCAGTATGCCCGCGAGCACAACGTGCCGTTCCTGGGCATCTGCCTGGGCATGCAGATGGCCGTCGTCGAGTATGCGCGCAACGTGCTCGGCCTGACCGGCGCGCACACCAGCGAGGTCGATCCCAACACGCCGTATCCCGTCATCGACCTGATGCCCGATCAGCAGAACATCGACGAGAAGGGCGGCACCATGCGCCTGGGCAAGTATCCCTGCCGCCTCGCGCCGGATTCCCGCGCATACGCGGCCTATGGCGTGGAGGACATCGGCGAGCGCCATCGCCACCGCTATGAGTTCAACAACGCCTACCGCGAGAAGTTCATCGAGGGCGGCATGCGCGTGGCCGGCGTGAACCCGGACCGCGACCTCGTGGAGATCATCGAGCTGCCGAACCATCCGTGGTTTGTCGGCGTGCAGTTCCATCCCGAGCTGCGCAGCCGCCCGAACCGCCCGCATCCGCTGTTCCGCGACTTCGTGGGTGCGGCACTGGTGAAGGACTCCGAGTAAATATCCGGAAATGCTCAGATACGCGTCAGAAATTGGTTAAAAATGCAGGAAATATAGTCTGAACATTCAAATTGGTCTTGCAAAACCGCAAAAGGGCTGGTATAATACGCCTATACCGATGCATGGGGGAATGCCTGTATGAGTGAGACGACCATGGAACGCCTTGTGATCGCGGCCCCGGAGAACGTGGCGGTCCGGCTGACCGGAATTCTGCGCACGGCGGGAATTGCCCCCGCGAGCGTCTGCCATGCGGGCGCGCAGGCACTGGAGGCCGCCGGGCAGAGCGGCGCGCTGCTGCTGACGACCTACCGCCTGCCGGATATGGCGGGCGAGGAGCTGGCGCGCCGGCTCGGCGAGGCGGGCGAGGTGCTGATGATCGTCCCGCAGGACTATGCGGAGAGCGAGGAAACGGACAACGTGCTGACGCTGCGCAACCCCATCAGCCAGGACGCGCTGGTGCAGGCACTCCGCGCGCTGGCGCACTGCCTGAGCCGGATGGAGAAGCTGCGCCTGAAGGCGGACAAGCTCGAGCGCACGCTGGAGGACCGCAAGATCGTCGACCGGGCGAAGGGCAGGCTGATGGACACGCTGCACCTGAGCGAGGCCGAGGCGCACTACCGGATTCAGAAGCAGAGCATGGATTCGGGCAGGCGGATCGCCGACGTGGCCCGGGAGATTCTGGAGAGCGCGGAGATCGCCGCGTCGTAAGCCCCATGTCAGTTTGAAAACGGCTTGACAACCGGATAACTAAAAACGCCGCCCTGCGGGAGCTGATCCCATTATAAAGATGTATAAAATCAAACAATACTTAGAAAAAACTGAATGCGTGGCAATTATCGTGTCAAGTTTTCAGCATCGTTATATTTGATTTCCTTTCCGGTGAGGATACATTCTGTATGGGCAGCCATGGCCTGATTGATGAGAATCTGCTTCTTCTGGATGGTATGACCGTAGACGTTGCGAACCATATCGAACGTCGAATGCCCCATATCCTCGATGATGTATTTTTCGGGGACGCCCATCGCCAGCATGACGGAGGCGTGATAGTGCCGGAGGTTATGGAAGCGGCGAGGAATGCCGATTCTGTCGCACAGGTGCCTATATTGCGCTGAAATGGTGTCGTTCGCGGCAGGGACAATCCGCTTGTTCAGATCGCGGAAGGACATCAGTCGGGCATACAGCGCATCCGGAATGGGCAGAACGCGCGTGCCTGCCCGCGTCTTTGTGCCCTTGATAACCTGACCGGAGCCTGTCTCACTGCGCACGGCGGCCTTTTCAATATGCAGCGTCTTCGCGGTGGTATCAATATCATCCCAGCACAGGGCCAGAATCTCTGACAGGCGCAGACCCATGAAGGCGGCAAACAGAATGCACAGGTGCAGGTTGCGATTGTTGGCGGAGGCGCTGACCAGGCGCTCGACCTGCTCATCGGTGGGGATGACCATCTCCTGACGTTCCGGGTGGGGAAGAACCAGATGGGACAGATCCAGATCCGGACGGTGCGGACGGATGGCGGTACGCAGGAGCATGACCTCGTTGGAGACGGTCTTGGGTGCGCAGGTCTTCGCGCGCTCGTTGATCTGACGCTGGACGTCCGCGGCGGTGAGGTTGGACAGGCGGCGATCTGCGATGAGGGCATAGCCATTGCGCAGACAAACGTTGTAGCCGTAGATGGTAGATGGTGACATGCCGGCGCAGCGGCAGGTTTCAATATGCTGCTCGACAGCCTGACGGACAGTGATTTTGATGGGAACTGAACGTTCCTCGATCATGCCGGACTGCCACGCTGCGGCAAGCGCGTTGGCCTTCTTCGCGGTTTCGGCCGTGAAGGATGCCGTGTGGACGACACCGTCCTCGTCCGTATAGGAGGGGCGGCAACGCCATTTCCCGGAAGGAAGTTTTTTTGCAGTAGCCATAGAGATACTCCTTTCATTACAGCGCAGGATGTGCTATAATGAAAGAGCACATCCTACTGAATTGGCTTGGTAGCGTGTTGCGTTCCCGTCGCAGAGGTGAGAGGCTGCGGCGGGATTTTTATTTGCTCAAGATTGATTGGATCTCTTGAACTGCGTTTTCAATAACTGCAAGATCTCTATATTCAAGATCATGACGACAATCCGGACATTCTTTGAAGCCTCTCAGAACGGCTTCGTATTCTGTCATTTTAATAAATGAATCGTACTTTACTCCTATGAGTTTTTCTTCTGTTCGACAGTGTTTTGAATTGTGGTACACGTTACTTTTTTCGATATTCAGATAAACCTTGTTCACAGAGATGTCTATATCGTATTTTAATTCTGGCGTTCTGTCTATACGATAATTTATCGAACTGCTTTTAGGCGTATATCCGGTTATGCAGAAGAAAGCGATAACAGATAAAAGAATAAGACACAAAGCTTTATACAATTTTCTTCACCCTTCATCATCGTGTAAATTGTCAAACGAAGAAGCAACTATAAGGAAAAAAGTTGTGTTGAACAAAGTATCCCATTCGTCTGGTATCTGATAATTGTAAAAAACTATAATTAAAAGGAATGTTGCCGCAATCATTGACGGGATAAACAAAACTGTTTTTGTCTTGAAGTGCATAATAAAAGCAGAAACAATCGCATAAGTCCATAAAAGGGGATCAGTAATTCTTTTTGATACAATACCTGTCATGGCCATAATTCCTGATATAGGATATAGCAACATCCAAGCCACATAAGCAAATATTGTCAGAAACATGTTGTTCTCCATGAAATGAATTTGTGAAACCTAGATTAAAGCGCTCTGGAATGCAACAGCTTTACCGAGGATTCGGCACATTCTCGTTTCGTTTTCACCTCCAATGACAATGGGCGCATACTTCGGATTCTCTGCGCGAAGCTCCACCCGGCCGTCGGCGAGGTGATACACCCGTTTGAGCGTGGCATCGTCATCAATGAGCACGGCAGCGATGGAGCCGTCATCCACGACGTCCTGCTTCCGGATGAATACGACGTCCCCATCCAGAATTCGAGCACCGATCATGGAATCCCCCCTGCATCGAAGCGCAAAGTCACAATCCACTGGATGGTCGACTGCAATGGAGGCGGACATATCCTCGTCTGCAAAGATTGGTTCACCGCAAGCGATGCTCCCGATCAGCGGAATGCGCTGTCTTGTCACCGGAAGAATGTCAGGGTGCATGGGTAGGGATGGCTCGTTTTCTTCGACGATTTCGTCTATTGCATTGAGTCCACGTTCGATTAGATGGCTGACAGCCTGGTTCTGGTTTCGCATTCGATTGGAAAACTGATAGTCTTCGATTCTGCGCTTCATGTCGTCGCTGACAGTGACGGTGAAGCGCGGTTTTTCTGTAGGCATGATTTCGCCTCCTTTCTGATTCATTATAACATAGTGCATCACTGGTGTAAAGGTGCACCAGAAAGAAAATTGCGCGAAAATTTCTTAAAACCCCTTGACGGTGAACCAGTGGTGCACTATAATGAGGGCACACGGTGCACGAGTGGTGCACCTAGAAAGGAGGTTTATATGACAAATTGCAGAAGGATCAGCGTATCCCTGACCCCCGAAATGGAAAGGAAGGTCATGGAGATACGGAAGACTGACGAGTATTGCCGCTCGTCTGTTGCAGAAATCCTCCGCATGCTCATCGAGCGCGGACTCAGCGCGGAACAGAAAGGAGCGTGATACCATCCGCATTGACCGGTACGGGTTCCGGGTCAAAGATCCAGATAGTCAAGGTGAGGCGGAACGCAGAGATTCACCCTTGACATGCCGGCGTTACAGGAAAGCCGGAGGGAAAGACGCGTTCTCTGACTTCCTGAGAAGGGAAGAGAAGAAGGGAATGACCTGGGGAAGGCTTCCGTTCTGCACACGGTGTTGGACGCGCAAAGCCGGGACGCCAGAAAGCTTTGAAGTCCGTCTTCTCTATCAAGACAGACCCAGAGCAACATTTTACGCGCCCTGTATGGAGCGAGAGGTATTGGAAAGTCTGTTTGAAGCGCAGAGGGCACTTTCCGAAACCGATCTGCTGCTTCTTTCCCAGCTTCGCGGGAGCTTTGCATTTCACAACACGAAGATAGACCATGACGTGAACCTCTACCTGTTTCAAGACATCCGCCATGTATTTCACAATAGCGGGCTGACAGATTCTGAATGGTTACGACCAGACCGGCCCATGTGCTGCTGGTGACCTCATCCGGGACAAGGACAAACGCGGAAAGACGGGCCTTGAGCCTGACGCGCTTTTCCTTCCAGCTTGAAAAGGCAACGAATACGGAAAGCGCCAGAGAACAGACGGAAATGAGCAGAGAGAGATTCACAGAAACACCACCTTCAGAATGATTATACCATTCTTGGGGATGAGGACGCAACGGGATGACTGACAAACCATCATCCCGCGAACGATCAGCATGAGGCAAGAAAAAGCTGCGAGTGGTTGGATCGCAGTCCGGCGGCAAAGGCCGCCATATCGCAACTACGAATGAAGCTGCGTAGAAATTCTTAACTTCCGTCGACGTTTGAGTCGTCGAACCGGATAAAGACGTTTCATTTTGCGATACAGATGTCATTTATAAAGATTTGCACATGCTGATCGTTCGCGGGATGAACACCGGGGAAAGCAGGAAGAACCATGTCAGAAAAAAGCAAGAAGAAGCTCCAGCACAGAAAACCAGTGCTCCACGGCGACGCCGGCGGCGAAGCCGATCAGGCCGAAGAGCGCGCCCAGCCAGAACTGCGCCCAAGAGCGCCGGGCATCCTGACGCCATCGCTTCTCCTCGGCCTGATCGCGCGCTTTGCGCGCGGCTTCTTCTCGGGCGCGCTGCTCTGCCTGCTGCTGAAGCTGGCTCTCATGTTCCAGCAGCGCGGTGTCCCCCCGTGAGGTCATGACAATGAGCAGCTTCTCCCGCGTCCAGCGCACCCAGCGCTCGCTGGCGCATGTGCCCAGGATGAGCAGCTCATTACCGGTAAACAGTTCATCCGGGCAGGGCTGGTTATCCCGCACCTTCCGGAGAACGGTATATTGAAGATCTGTCATGAAGCACACACTTCCTTTTGACCCATTATACCACGGAGGAGGCGACCCATGATTCACCACATCGAGATCGACTACAGCAAACGCTCCTCGCCGGGCACTCTCACCATTATCTGCTCGGCGCGGGGACGCATCCTCTACCAGGCCAGATGGATTCACGCATAACAAAAGGCCCGCGCAGCTGGAACTGCGCGGGCAAGGGGGATGGACTCCACAACACACAAGGATAACATCCACCTAGAGTATAGCACAGAAACGGGGGAAATGCAATGCCCAAGGTAAGACCACTGGGAGAAAGCGCGCAAAACGCCGCCAGATGGAAAGAGGCGGACAGGCGCTACGCCCAGCAGCTTGATATTTTCAAGGCCATAACCGGACTTACGCAGGATCAGATCGCGCGGGCGATAGGCGTGAGCCAGCCGACGATTTCGCACTGGAAGCGGGATCCCGGCCTTATGACGAAGGAACACGAGCGCCGGCTGGTGCTTCTGTTTGAAAAGCATGGGGTGCCCTATAACCCGATGCTCAGCATGGAGGAGGTGAAAATGGCATGATGAAGATCCTGATCGTGATTCAGCTGGCGGCAGCCGCCGCGCTGATGGCGTACTTCTGCTGGAAGGCTTCGGCCCTGATGCAGTCGGAGCGCGAGCGCGAGGTACTGCGCCGGGCGACGGCCGCGGCGATGCGCACGGACGCGCACCTTGCAAGGCTGCGCAGCCAGCGCATGCGCGTGCGATACAGGAGGGCCGCATGATCTACCACGACGCATACGACCGGCTAAGCCGGGCCAGGATCTGCGAGATCGACGGAGACGTGTACATCCGCGTGAAGGATGTGCGCGAGGCGCTACGGCTCGGATCGAAGATCCGGATTATGGTCCACGAGGACGAAAAGCGCATGGTCCGCGAATCCGACGGGATGTACTTGAACAAACAGGTGATGTACATGCGCCTTAACGCGTTGCCCAGGGAGGCGGCGATGAACGCCCGGTGCCCGACGGCGGATGTGCGGCGCTTTGTGCGGGAGCACAGCGGAGCAAACGAGAGCAGAGCAGGCCCGTGAACCGCAGTGGAAATGCAGAGAAACGCTGAGAAACGAAGCACGGCACAGGAAAGCAGCGTTTTGCGGAGCATGGCGGAAGGATAGCCCGGCATGGAAATGCGAAATGCAAAGGTACAGCACCGCACCGATGAGGAAGAACACGAACTGCAAAGGCTTGGATGAGCAGGGATCTGAAGCGAACTGCGGATGATATGAAATGCAATAAGTCGAACAAAGATGCACAGGAACGGCACCGATCAGGAGCGAAGCGATCTGCAAAGGCCTGGACAAGCATGAAGCTGATATGATATGCGGATGAAAAGCAGTGTGGAGAAGTGAATTGCTACGCACATGCAAGGCAATGCGAAGCACAGCTTCGCGGAAGTGGCGCTTTGGAAGGAAGAACGCAGCACTGGATCTGAATTGCATATGGCGGCGCCGGTGAGCGACGCGCAGAAAAGCAGGGGATCAGCTTAGCGAAGATTGACAAGGCAGTGCGAAGGCATAGCACGCCGGAGATGAGCTTCGCAATGAGCAGCGAAGGAACTGCAAAACAAATCCAAGAAAAGCTACGGCGTGGCGACGCAATCATCAGAAAGGCAGTGGAAAGGCAATGATCGGCTCTGATTTGCACGGAACAGACACGGAACAGCTTAGAATGGATTGAGACGCAATGGGAATGCGGCACATGGGAATGCATGGCGGCGGATATGCAATGTAACGCAATGACTCGCAACGGAATAGCTACGTGAGCTACGATTGGCGAAGGATGAGCAAGGCGAGTCGAAGCGGCGAAAAGCGAAGGAAGGGAATTGCGAAGCAAGCTTGGAACGGCGCGGGCATGGCCTGGCTGTGCACTGGTTACGCAGCGATAAGACAGGCAAAGCAGCGGTGAAGCTCGGATGAGAAAAGCAAAGAACGAGCGATGGAATGGATCGGCGAAGCTTTGCGACAGCGTGGCGTTCCACTGAAATGCTGCGGAATTGCATACCGCTGAAACGGAGGCGCGTGGGCGCGATAAAACGACACACAACGACACACAAGGAGGACGAACCATGATCCAGATGGAAACGAGGACCTACAGGCTGACCGGCTTTACGCCGATCCTGGGCAGCCGGCCGGCGAGCTACGAGCTCTACACGCAGTTCCTGATGCAGAAGGAAATGAAGGAGCGGGCCAAAAAGTTCAAGTCGATGCCCAAGAACGAGATCGACGCGCAGACGCAGCGTACGATCGAGGAGGAAGCGCAGTACATGCGCGACATGGAGCAGGACAAGATGACCGTCTTCATGGCCAACGACGAATGCGGCGGCGGACTGATGCTGCTTGACTACCAGCTGCAGGGCTTCATCAAGGGCTCTTTGGAGGCGCTGACGGCGCAGACGGGCATCAAGGCCCCGCGCGGCAAGGTGGACAAGTTCGTGTTCGTCTCCCCGCGCAAGATCACCATCTGCCGTGAGGACGGCAGCCCCATCAAGCAGGATGACCCGGAGGCGGCGGAGCCCTGCGAGCGGCCGCTGCGCGCGATGACGATGCAGGGCGAGCGCGTCTGCCTGGCATCCAGCGAGCAGATCATGGACCCGTGGCAGATCACATTCAGCGTGTCGCTGCTGCCCAACAACGGCAGCAAGGTCTCCTCGAACATCACCTTTGACGACATCGAGCTGGCGCTTGACTACGGCGAGCTGCGCGGCATCGGCCAGTTCCGCAACGGAGGCTACGGGCGCTTCACATGGGAGCGCGTGGACGATCAGGAGAAAGAGAAGGTGAAGCGGCATGGCGCTTAAACTGAGGAGTTTCGTTCTGGAGGGGGAGACGCTGATGCTGCGCGGATACCTCGACACGGTGGAAGAGAAACCTCGATTCGACATCCTTTTCACCTGCACGGCACAGGTGGACCGCATTCTGCCGGAGGAGATGAACGAGCTGGTCAATCACATGCAGGACGAGCTCTATGACATAAAGGTTCCGGAGCCTGTGAAATGCGAGGATGGTTCGACCTACTTCTTCGCGCGTGACAACGTGATCGAGCGGTTCATGCATGACTACAAAAAGGAGGTGCAGGGCAATGATCGGACGCAGGAGAGCGCTGCGAGCCGGGAGGACGCTCAATGACGCCGCCATGATCATGGAGAGGATGGAGAGCAACCGCGTCGTGCCGGAGGGCACGGCGCTCAACCTCTTCGAGGCGGTGCGCGTGGCGAACGAGATCATGTTCCAATACTACCTGATTCCGCGCGAGTTGAGGAACAAATACGAGAGGAGATTCGAGAGGAGGCCGGAGGATGGCGTATCGTTGCATCCTGTGGCTGAAGAATGAATGCGACGGCTGCGGCGCGTGCGAGGAGGACATCCCCTTCTTTCCGAGCCGTGGCCGCGTGGATATGGACGGTCCGTATGACCCGTTTTACGACCCAATGGACGAGGAGGATACCTGATGGCGGAGATTGTGATGATCATGGGCGAGAGCGGCAGCGGCAAGAGCGCCAGCCTGCGCACCTTCGCGCCCGGCGAGGTCTGCGTGCTGAACGTGGCGGGCAAGCGACTGCCCTTCCGCAACGAGTTCGGCAAGAGCGTGGTGAACAACGCCGGATACAAGCGCATTGTGCAGGCTGTGCGCAGCG
>CAMENN010000007.1 GCA_945928315.1 uncultured Clostridia bacterium | reverse complement strand
AGTCCGCGCTGAACATCGGCTACAAGAACCGCTCGTTCGCCGAGGGCACGCCGCTTCTGCTGCGCTGCTGCGTGGCGATGGACGACAAGGACGGCACGCAGAGCGCCCAGCAGTTCGTGGACGGCGTGTCGAAGCTGCTCTATACCGCCGCGGAGGCCGACGGCGACCTCTCCGGGCGCGAGCTGAACTTCATCACCAGCTATGCCGGGAGCCTGCGTACGTTCCTGATGACCCGTGCAGCCAACCGCCATTCGAGCACGCAGGAGGCGACGCTGCGCGACGTGCCGGAGGAGAAGGCGCCCGCGCAGGGCGAGGCGGTGCAGAAGCCCCAGCAGAAGAAGGAGGAGCCGGAGAAGTCGCTTGACGAGCTGATGGAGGAGCTGAACGGGCTCATCGGCCTTAAGGACGTCAAGCGCGAGGTCAATTCGCTCATCAACCTGATCAAGGTGCGCAAGATGCGCGAGAGCCACGGCCTCAAGGTCATGGACATGAGCTTCCACATGGTCTTCACCGGCAACCCCGGCACGGGCAAGACGACCGTCGCCCGCCTGGTCGCCAAGATCTACAAGCAGCTGGGCTTCCTCTCCAAGGGCCAGCTCGTCGAGACGGACCGCAGCGGGCTCGTCGCGGGCTATGTCGGCCAGACGGCGGGCAAGGTCACCGACGTGGTGAACAGCGCGCTGGGCGGCATCCTGTTCATCGACGAGGCGTACGCGCTCGCGCGCAAGGGCATGGACAACGACTTCGGCCGCGAGGCGATCGACACGCTCGTCAAGCTCATGGAGGATCACCGGGACGATCTGGTGGTCATCGTCGCGGGCTACACGGACGAGATGCACGACTTCCTGACGGCGAACCCAGGCCTCATCTCCCGATTCAACAAGTACATCGACTTCGCCGACTACACGGACGACGAGCTGATGGACATCCTGCACATGAACGCGAAGCGGCAGGGCTATGCCGTTTCCGAGGCCGCCGACGCGGTCGTGCGCGGCATGCTCACGGCGATGACGCTCTCCGAGCGGCTTGATTTCGGCAACGCGCGCGGCATGCGCAACACGCTCGAAAAGCTCGTGCAGGCGCAGGCGAACCGGCTGGCGAACGCGGAGGGCGAGATCACGCGCGAGATGCTCTGTGAGATCACCGAGGCGGACGCGCGCGCCGCGCTGCTGCCCGAGGAGGAGCAGCAGGAGGCCGTGCAGGCGGAGCAGGCCGCTGTGCAGGCGGAGGACGGGGAGGGCGCGCAGGACGCGCCCGGCGCCGAGGTGTGACATGGCGGTCATTCTCTCTGCGGAGCACATCAAAAAGAGCTACACGCTCAAAAAGCTGATCACCGACGCCACGCTCTACATCGGCGAGCACGACCGCATCGGCGTGGTGGGCGTCAACGGCACGGGCAAATCGACGCTGCTCAAGCTGCTGTGCGGCTTGGAGGAGCCGGACGGCGGCACCATCATGAAGAGAAGCGGCCTGCGCGTCTCCTATCTGCCGCAGATGCCGGATTACAGCGAGGCGCGCACGCCGGTCATGCAGGTGCTTGCCAGCGCCCCGAAGGACGTGGGCGCGCCGGACGAGTATGAGGCGCGGTCGCTGCTGATGCAGCTGGGCATCACGGACTTCGACGCGGACGTGCGCACGCTCTCCGGCGGACAGAAAAAGCGCGTCGCGCTGGCGGCGGCGCTGATCCGTCCGGTGGATCTGCTGCTGCTGGACGAGCCGACCAACCACATCGACGCGGCGACCATCGCCTGGCTGGAGGATCGTCTCGCGCACTACCGCGGCGCGCTGATGATGGTCACGCACGACCGCTACTTCCTTGACCGCGTTTGCACGCGCATCGCGGAGCTGGACGGCGGCGGCCTCTACATGCACGACGGCAACTTCTCCTATTATCTCGAGCAGAAGGCCGCGCGGCTCGATATGGAAAGCGCGCAGGCGCGCAAGCGCAGCTCCATCCTGCGCCGGGAGCTGGAGTGGATTCGCCGCGGGGCGCAGGCACGCAGCACCAAGCAGAAGGCGCGCATCCAGCGCTTTGAGGCGATGAGTGCCATCGCCGGGCCGCAGGAGGAGCAAAAGCTCGCGCTGACCTCCACGAGCACGCGGCTCGGCCGACGGATCATCGAGTGCGAGCACGTTTCAAAGAGCCTGGGCGGCAGGAAGCTCATCGACGACTTTACCTACACGATCCTGCGCGACGAGCGCATGGCTGTCGTGGGCGAAAACGGCTGCGGCAAGACGACGCTGCTGCGCATGCTCGCCGGGGAACTCGCGCCGGACAGCGGCACGGTGGCCATCGGCGAGACGGTCAGCATCGGCTTCTTTGCGCAGGAGTTCCCCAGGATGGACCCGAAGCTGCGGCTCATCGACTTCATGCGCGACATCGCCGAGTATGTGGAGACGCCCGAGGGGCGCTTCTCCGCCTCGCAGATGCTCGAGCAGTTTCTCTTCCCGCCGGACGTGCAGTACACGCCGGTGGAGCGGCTATCCGGCGGTGAGAAGCGCAGGCTGTACCTGGCCAGCGTGCTGATGGCCTCGCCCAACGTGCTGCTGCTGGACGAGCCGACCAATGACCTGGACATCGCGACGCTGGAGATCCTCGAGGACTACCTGACCACGTTCAAGGGCGCGGTGGTCGTCGTTTCGCACGACCGCTACTTCCTCGACCGCGTCGCCGGGCGGCTGTTCGCCTTCGAGGAGGACGGGAAGGTCGTGCAGTATGTCTGCTCCTTCTCGGACTATCTGGATGCACGCGCGCAGCAGCGGGAGGAACGTCCCACCGCGAAGAAGGAAACGGAGAGCGCGCCGCGCCGGGAGCGCACGCGCGAGCTGCGCATGTCCTTCAAGGAGCAGCGCGAGTATGAGACGATCGACGCGACGATGGAGAAGCTCCAGCATGCGCTTGAGCAGATCGACGCGCAGATCGAGGCGAACGCGAGTGACTTCGTGAAGCTGACGGAGCTGAGCGCGAAGAAGGAGGAGACGCAGCAGGCGCTCGAGGCGGCGGAGGAGCGATGGCTCTACCTGACCGACCTGCACGAGCGCATCGAGGCGCAGAAAAACGGATGATTGCAGGCAGGCCGCGGAGCGTTCCCCGGCCTGCTTTTGCGTTCCTGCGATTGAAAGCCGCGCCGCCATCGTGTATAATACAAGGACAACCGGATGACACCGGAAAGGAGAGAAACGGAATGAAAAGGTGGATTGCGCTGGCGCTATGCCTGTTCATGCTTCTTTGGGGCGGGCTGGCGCTGGCTGAGTCGGCGGAGCTCGTCGATGAGATGCAGCAGGGCGCCATGGATGCGCTGGCCGCGATGATCGAGGGCGATTTCGCCGCGGTGACGGCGCAGTTTGACGACACCATGGCCGCAGCCGTCAGCGAGGATGTGCTGGCGGCAGGCTGGGAGAGCGTGCTCGCGCAGCTGGGCGGCGTCACGGGCGTGAGCGCCGTGCAGGCGGATGCGGACAGCCGAAGCGTCGCCGTACAGCTTGCGCATGAGCGTGGCGGCTCCGTGTTCATGCTGGCGTATGATGAGGCGGGGCAGATCGCGTCCATGTACATCGCGCCGGTGACGCAGGCGCCCGAGGCCCAGACGCGCGCGCTGCCGGAGGGCGTGACGGCGCAGGCGGTGACGCTCTTTGCAGGCACGGAGCGCGAGCTCTCTGGCGAGCTGCTCCTTCCGGCGAACGCGGGCGCAGAGACGGCGTACGTCGTGCTGGCGCACGGCTCCGGTCCCAGCGACATGGACGAGACGATCGGCGGCAACAAGCCCTTCCGCGATCTGGCCTACGACCTGGCCGCGCTGGGCGTGGGCAGCCTGCGCTTTGACAAGGTGACCCATGCGCACCCGGAGTGCCCTGTCACGACCATCGAGCAGGAGTATGTGCAGCCGATCGCCGAGGCCCTGCGCGTGCTGCGCGAGGCGACGAACGCGTCGCGCTGCTACCTGGCGGGCCACAGCGAGGGCGGCATGCTTACGCCGTATCTGGTGCAGGCGTGCGGCTTCGACGGCGGCATCGCGCTGGCAGGTACGCCCTGGCAGCTCTGGGAGATCTCCTGCGCGCAGAACCTCGCGGTGATCGACGCGATGCCGCAGGAGCAGCAGGCTGCGCTGCTTTCTCAGGTGGAGGCGGAGCGCGAAAAGGGCCTTCGTCTGGCACAGATGACCGACGAGGAGGCCGCGCAGACGACGGTATTCGGCATCAGCGGCGCCTATCTTTCGCACATGGCGCGCCTTGACGAGGCGCAGATCGCCCTGGAGAGCGGCAAGCCGTTCCTGTTCCTGTGGGGCGAGGCGGACTTTCAGGTGAGCCGCGAGGCGTTTGACGCCTGGCAGGAGCGCCTGGGCGACGATGCGCGCTTCACCTACAGGACCTATCCGGGGCTGAACCATCTGTTCATGCCCGCGGGCGAGGGGGATTCCATCCTGAACGCGCAGGCGGCGTATGAGACGCCAAAGCAGGTGGATGCGCAGGTGGCGCAGGACATCGCCGCCTGGATGGCGCAGCACTGACGAAGATTATGGGGAGGACGGGTCGCAGCGGTCCGTCCTCTTTTGCAGCGTGGGGATGTGCAAAGCTCACCGGGCAGCGGGCACAGCCAGCTTTTCCCGCATATTTCCGTGTCATGAATGCGATGCCGGGTACATATCCTTTCAATTGGACGCACAATCTAAAACAGCGTCGAGGAGGTATGGAGCATGAATCGCAAAAAGGCATTGCTCGCGGCGGGCCTGCTGGCCGGTGCTGCGGCGCTGACGGGATGCACGGCAGGCACGCCCCCCGCTGTGACGGCGACGCCGCAGACTGCCCAGCAGGAGACGATGCAGCCCGAGGAGAGCGCATCGCCGGCGGAGACGGCGAACGCGGGCGGGGAGGATACGCCCGGTCCGATAGCCCTGCGCGTTGACGGCAGGGCGCTGGATGCCGACGCGCTGCGGGAGGGGGACAGGTTCCTGCTCCCGCTTATGGAGACAGCGGAGGCGCTGGGCTGGCAGGCGCGCAGCGAGGACAAGGAGGAGGAAAGACTCACGCGGCGCAGCGTGGAGCTTGAGCAGGGGGACAGCAAGATCACGGTCACCTGGGTCGTCAGCGACAACACCGCCCGGCAGATCACCTGGCAGAAGGACGGGTTGCTCATCCCCGTGGACACGGAGCTGACGACCCTTGAGGACAGGGTGTATGTGCCCGCGGCGTTCTTCGAGACGGCCATGCGCGTGACGGTCAGCGAGCAGGAGGGCGCTGTGAGCGTGCAGACGCCTGAGCCACAGGAAACCCCGGAGACGCAAAACGAGTAAAAAGCCGTTGACAGCGCCGGGCGGGGCTGATATAATAAGCCTAGAAACCGGCGAGAGACATTTCCCCGGTCACATGTCCTGGGGTGTGCGCCAGTCGTCTTATTTTCTCCTACATTTTCACAACAGGAGCCCGGAGTTGGTTCATGGATGTCATGCCCCCGTCTTGGACGCCAGGGGACGGCAGAAGTGCGTCACAGGGCACCGACCTACCGCGAGCGGTGGGTGAAAAATGACGGCAGCGGCACTTTGGGATTTTGATGCACACAGCGGCGCAGTCCGGATGACCGGGCTGCGCCTTTGTATACACAGGCTTTTCTGCAAGTCCGCGCATCGCGGATCACCCCTGCCGCTGCGGACCTCCCATGGAGGGGGCTTCTTCGAATCCACCCGAAGCTGCAGCTACGGTCCGGTCAAAAAAGCCCCTCCCGGACGGGAGGGGGCAGACTGCAGACATAACGAAAGAACAGCTCCAGGGATGCATGAAGGGGCCGCAGCCCCTTCAAATGCAATCCGCAGCGGCGGCGTGTGCGCCGCGAGGAGCGGCTGCAAGCCGCTTCCTGTATCATTTGGAGTGTGCCCGAAGGGCGCGCGAGAAATGATGTTTATCGTCCCTCCCTCCGCTGCAAGGATGCGAAGCAGACTTGCAGCGAAAGGTCAGTTGTTTGTCGCGCCGCAGGACTTGGCGACCTTCATCGCGCCATCCGTCATCTGCATGCTGCCGTCCGGGAAGAGCCAGATCGCGTCCACGCCGTCGAGCGACTCGATGAACGCGCGGGATTCCTCGTAGGGCATCAGGAACGCCGCCGTGGAGAGCATGTCCGCGTAGCCGGAATCCTCCGTGATGATGGACACCGAGCGGAAGTCCGTGTCCGGCATCAGCGTCTCCGGGTCGATCAGGTGGTGATAGCGCTGTCCGTCCACCTCGTAATAGCGCTGGTAGTCGCCCGAGGTGACGACGGAGATGTCGTGGATGTAGAGCACCTCGACGTAGTCGCTCAGGCCGAAGACGCTGCCGTCCGGGTCCTGAATGCCGACGCCCCAGGCCTTGCGCCCGTCCTGCGGGCTGATGCCCGTGCGCACGTTGCCGCCCGCGCTGATGATGAAGGAGGGCATCGGACCGGCGAGCAGCATCTGGCTGATCAGCTCCGTCGCGTAGCCCTTGGCGACCGCGCCGACGTCGAGCCTGAGCTGCGGGTCGGCGAAATAGACCGTCATGTTCTCCTCGTCGAGCACGAGGTCGTCGATGTTCATGTGCCCGCTCGCGGCCTCCAGCGCCTCCATCGGCGGCAGCTGCGCATGCTCCGGATCAGCCAGACCGGCCTCACGGTATTCGTGCCAGATGGAGAGCACGCTGCCCATCGCCACGTTCACCTGCTCATGGCACAGCGCATAATTCGCCTTGCAGAAGGTCAGCAGCGAGAACAGGATGGGATCGACCGCAACCGGCTCCTGGGCCGCGCGCTCGTTGAGCGTGAAGATGCTGACGATGCCCTCGTCCTCATAGCTGTTGTAGGTGTCAAACAGCTTGTGCATATACAGGAACATTTCGTGCACCTGATCGGCCTGCTCGTTGAACGTCTCCTCCGACTCGGCATAGCCGATGAGCGTGATGACCGTGTCAAACGAGTCCAGATACATCGTGCTGTACTTGTTCATGACCGCGCCTGCGGGCAGGCACAGGGCGACGAGCAGCAGCGCGAGCAGCGCGCCGGCAGCCAGTTTTTTCATGTCGCGTAACCTCCGATGACTCCATGATGTGGGATGTCACCTATTATAGCAGAAAAGCAGCGGCGCAACAAGCCGTCACTTGCTGGAAGGGGTGCTCTTGATCGGGCGCGGTGACAGGCATTGGCAGGCGCGGCTGCATTGTCAAACCGCATCGGGATATGGTACAATGCGATTGCTTTTTGCCGGCGGGCAAGGGGCGAGACTTCCTGACGAAAGAGGGAATGAAGCGATGGATAGACGATGGGGAAGGGGCCTTGCCCTGATGCTTGCGGTGCTGATGCTCTGCCTGACGCTGCCTCCGGCGGCGCTGGCGGAGAGCGGCGTGGCGACGGGCTCGACGGTGTCGGGCACGGTTCGGGTGTACCTGTCCTCCATCGGCTCCCTGACGAAGGTCGATCTCACCGTGGACGGCAGCTACTCCATCGGCGGGGACACATCGCGGGCCATCGCCCGCGGCACGCAGCTGAGCGTGAGCAACAGCGGCGGCACGCTGCTGCTCGCCATGGGCGGCCAGACCCAGACGATGGGCAGCCGGTTCAAGCTCCGCCGTCACCAGACCAGCGGCAGCAACGGCGTGCGCATTGCGCAGGCGCGCTATCCGCAGAACCTGTACCCGGGCGACATCGAGTTCATCGCCAAGGGCGGCTATGTGCAGATCGTCGTGCACGTCTTCATGGAGGATTACATGTGCGGCGTGCTCCCTTATGAGCTGGACAACTCCTTCCCGCTCGAGGCGCTCAAGGCGCAGGCTGTCGCGGCGCGCACCTATGCGCTCAAGAAGATGAGCGCGCAGGCGGCGACGTATGACCTTGTGGACACGACCAGCGACCAGGTCTACAACGGCACGCCCTCCGGCAACGCGCGCTGCATGCAGGCGGTGCAGGAGACGGGCGGCATCGTGGGCACGGTGAACGGCGAATACATGGCCAGCTACTACACCGCCTCCAACGGCGGCCAGACGGAGTCCGTCGGCAACGCGTGGGGCAGCGGCTCGTATGCCTACCTGCAGGTGAAGGATGATCCCTATGACCTGGCCAACGGCGCGTCCATCGCCAAGTCGGTCACGTTCTACCGCAACGGCACGACGAGTGTTTCCGCGCTCACGCAGCTGCTGCGCACGGAGGCCGCCGCCCGCGTCGGCGCGGCGGACGTGACGATCTCGAGCATTGACGGCGTGCGCGTGCATACGCCCAAGTACGCCGAACCCTCCCGCGTCTATACGAAGGTGGACATCGATCTGACGCTTTCGGGCTACGGCAGCGTCACGGTGACGCTCGACTATTTCAATCAGGTCGAGGGGCTGTGCTCCATGAGCATCAACGTGCTCAAGAACGAGACGCTCGACGTGACCGGGACGCAGAGCGGCTTCAAGCTCACCGCCCGGCGCTTCGGCCACGGCGTGGGCATGAGCCAGCGCGGCGCACAGCAGATGGCCAACGAGGGCTTTACCTACGATCAGATTCTGGAATTCTACTATCCGGGCATCACCCGCACGCGCTACACGATGACTCGGACGCTGCTGCCCTCCATGGACGGCACGCAGGGCACGCCCGATGAGCCGGTCTCCGACGCGAAGACCGCCGTGGTGACGCTTTCCAACCCGCTGGACAGCCTGAACCTGCGCGAGCAGGCGAGCACGTCCTCCGCGATCCTCGCGCAGATGCCGCACGGCACGCAGGTGACGCTGCTCGAGTATGGCAGCGCGTGGAGCCACGTGCAGTACGGCACGCTCTCCGGCTATGTGAAGAACGAGTACCTGAGCGTCACGGAGGACGAGGTGACGCAGACGCCGCCGGACACGCAGGCGAAGGGCACCGCCGTCGTCGCGCTGAGCGACGAGAGCCAGACGCTCAACCTGCGCGCCGCGCCGACGACCGGATCGGCCATCCTCGCGCGGCTGCGCCATGGCACGACGCTGACCGTGCTCGAACGCTACGAGAGCTGGACCTACGTGCAGAGCGGCACGCTGACCGGGTATGTGATGAACGACTACATCATCTATGACGCAGAGGGCGGCGCAGCGCCGGAGAGCACGCCCGCGCCGACGCCGCTGCCGGAGGGTGACAGCCTGACGGCGACGGTCTCCTTGCAGAGCAGCGATTCCCGACTGAACCTGCGCGCGGACAAGAGCCTCGGCGCGGCGGTGCTGCTGCGCCTCATGCCGGGCACGCAGGTGACGGTGACGCACTGGGGCGAGGACTGGTGCCGCGTGAGCTATGCCGGGGTGACCGGCTACTGCGCGACGGCCTACCTGCGCTTTGACGGACAGGAGGGCGGCACGGACGAGACGACGCAGCTGCTCGCCGTCGTGCTGCCGGAGGACGGGCTGAACCTGCGCGCGGCGGCGTCGCGCACCTCCGGCGTGATCATGACGCTTCCGCAGGGCACGAAGCTCACGGTGCTCGGCGAGGAGCAGGGCGGCATGCTGCCCGTGCGCCTGGGCAGCCTGTCGGGCTATGTCGCCAGCGAGTACGTCTATGTGACGGAGATCGAGGAGAGCACGCCGACGCCCGCGCCGACGGATACGCCCGCGCCGACCGACGCGCCCTCGCTGGGCACGGCGATGGTGACGGCGACGAGCGGCCTCAAGCTGCGCAGCGGGCCGGACACGGCGTACGCTTCCGTGACGACGATGCCCTACGGCGCCACGGTGAGCATCCTGGGCGAGGCGCAGAACGGCTTCTATCCGGTTCGCTACGGCCAGACGGAGGGCTACGCGAGCGCATCCTATCTGATGCTGAACGCGCAGAGCACGCCGATCGCGATTCCCACGGCAACGCCGGCGCCCACGCCGACGGCTGTGCCTGAGCAGGGCGGACAGAGCCGCCTGGGCACCGTCAGCGCGCCGAGCGGGCTGAACCTGCGCGCGCAGCCGAGCGCAGGCGCACAGGTGCTGGCGACGCTGGGCTACGGCGTGGAGGTGACAGTCACCGGCGGCGTGACGAACGGGTTCTATCCCGTCACCATCGGCACGCTCAGCGGCTATGTGAGCGCGGACTACATCCGCTTTGCGGACAGCGCTGCGGCGCAGGCGACTCCGCTGGTTCAGCTGATCACGCCGGCCCCGGCGGACAGCGGCGCCTACCGCGTCGTCGTGGAGAGCGGCAACGGCCTGAACCTGCGCGCGCAGCCCGGCGGCAGCAGCGAGGTGCTCTATGTGCTGCCCGACGGCATGGTGCTCACCGTGCTCGGCGAGAGCGAGAACGGCTATCTGCACGTCACCTGGGCCAACTATGAGGGCTACGTTTCCGGCGACTATGTGACGCCGTTCGGCACATGAAACCAGCAAAGCGCGGACCGGCTTTCCGGCAGCCGCGCTTTGCGCATAGAGGACGGGGAACGGAGGAACGATGATGGACGCATGCATTCCGCTTCATCCCGGGGAGCGCATCGACGAACTGCAGCGCGGGAGCCTGCGCATCATCCAGCGGGAGGCGGGCTTCCGCTTCGGGACGGACGCCGTGCTGCTGGCGGATTTTGCCATGGCCAAACGCGGCGAGCGCGTCTGTGACATGGGCACGGGCACGGGCGTGCTGCCGCTGCTCATCGCCGCGCGCGCGGAGGACACGCAGATTGACGCCTTCGAGGTGCAGGCGGACGTGGCGGACATGGCCGCGCGCAGCGTGCGGCTCAACGGGCTGGACTCGCGCATCCGCGTCCACCACGCGGACTGCCGGGAGGCCGCGCGCGTCATCGGGCATGAGGTCTGCTCGCTCGTCGTCACCAATCCGCCGTATACCGCTGCGGGCGCGGGGCTGGTCAGCCCGGATGGGGGCCGCGCGATGGCCCGCAGCGATTCCGACTGCCCGCTTGAGGACTGGATGGCTGCCTGCGCGCGCGTGCTGCGCAACGGCGGGCGGCTGTGCTGCGTGTTCCCTGCGCCGCGCTTTTTGCAGCTGTGCGACGCCATGCGCGCGTCCCGCGTGGAGCCCAAGCGCGTGCGCTTCGTCGCCGCGCGTGTGGACGCCGCGCCAAAGCTCGTGCTTGTGGAGGGGCACAAGGGCGGGCGGCCCGCGCTACATGTCGGCCCGCTGCTCGTCACGCACCGCGGGGACGGCAGCTTCACCGACGAGATGCGGCGCATTTACGGCGAGACGGATTGATCACAGCCATAGGCTGCGACGGCTTTCATCGCGGCAGAGGATCGCCAGCAGCAGCGCGAGCAGGCAGGAGGCGAGGCAGAGCATCGAGCCGGTGTTCAGGTAGAGGAGCAGCAGCAGGAACGCGCAGAGCAGATAGCGCCGCAGCTTGACGGGGGAGAGCGCCAGCGCCCGGATGCGCGCGAAGGAGAACGGCGTGCGCCGCCTGCGCGCGTGGCGGGCGATCTCCTCGTCGGTTGCCGGGTGCAGCCGCCCGAAGAGCGCGGCCAGCCGCGGGCCGGGGATCAGCCGCACCGGCGGATCGACCCACTCCGCGGCGCGCACCGCCGCGGGCGTAAAGCTGCCGGTGCTGGCCAGAATACAGCGCGAGAGCCCGGCCTCCTGTCGGGCGCGGTGGGCAGCGAGCACGTCGCCCTCGGAGGCGGATGCGCCGCCCGGGCACTGTGCGCAGCGCACCAGCCAGGTTTCGCCCGCGAACGATAGCGCATTGTTGCGGAGTGTCTGCGCGTCCAGAGCCTGCGCCAGCAGCGCGCAGACCGCGGAAGCCGCCTGTTCGCCCGGCATAAGCAGCAGGTCCTCCAGCGCGATCTCCCCGCCGATGCGCTCGCGCAGCATGCGGTCGCGCCGGCGGAGCGTGCGCTTTTCCAGCAGTGCTAGCGTGAGCAGCACCAGCACGAACAGCGCGCTCCCGGCCAGCAGGCTCTCGCGCGGGGCGTGCCAGAGCACGGCAAAGTAGGCGATGCAGCCGAGCAGCAGCGCAAGCCGCAGCGACAGGCGGTCGAGCGCCGAGGCGGCGCGGTTTTTGGCGTCAAAGGGCGAGACCATGGGAAAAACCTCCTGCTTTTTTCCAGCGTTTTCCGTAGGATGCGCGGTTTTTTCAAAATGTATCCCTTTCCCTCTTTACGCGGTGCGCCGGAATTTGATATAATCTGTTGTTGTGCACATTGAATTCGGAAGGCGGGCGTGGTGCATGCGGCAAATCGGTCTGATGGGCGGCAGCTTCAATCCCATCCATCTGGCGCATGTCCATCTGGCGCGCGAGGCGCTCTCCGGCGGCTATGCGGACGAGGTGATCTTCCTGCCCACGGGCAATCCGCCCCACAAGGGCGCGGAGCTGGCCGGGCGGCAGGAGCGCTATGAGATGACCTGCCTGGCCGTCGCGGGCGAGGCGCGCATGTCCGTCTCCCGCGAGGAGATCGACCGGGAGGGCGTCATCTACACGGTGGACACGCTGCGCACGCTGCATGCGCGCATGCCGGACGCACAGTTTGTCTATCTCATCGGCGCGGACACGCTGCTGCTGCTGCCGACCTGGCGCAGCATCGAGACGGTGATCACGCTGTGCGGCTTTCTGGTGTGCATGCGCCCGGGCGAGGACGATGCAAAGGCGCGGGAGGCCGCGTCACTGTGGCGTGCCCGCGGCGCACAGGTGGCATTCATGAACGCCGCGCGGATGGACATCTCCTCGACAGACATCCGCCGCAGGCTTCGCGAGGGCCTGCCGGTTAAGGGCATGCTCGATGCGCGGGTGGAACGCTATATCCGGGAGCGCGGACTCTACGGGACGCAGGGAACAGACGGGACGGTTGGGATGAAACGCGAAAAGATCATGTACAAGCTCAAAAAGGAGCTGGACGCGCAGCGCTATACCCACACGCTGGGCGTGGAGGAGACGGCGCGGCAGATGGCGCTGCTCTTTGGCGAGGACCCGCAGAAGGCGGCGCTGGCCGGACTTTTGCACGACTGCGCCAAGTGCATGACGCTCACGCAGATGGTCAAGGCCGCCAAGGGCGTGCCGCTTGACCCGGTGATGAAGGAGTCCAAGGCGCTCATGCACGCGGTGGCGGGCATGTGCGTGGCAAAGAACGTCTATGGCGTGGACGATCCGGATGTGCTGGGCGCAATCCGCTGGCACACGACGGGGCACGCGGGCATGACGAGGCTGGAGAAGATCATCTATCTGGCCGACATGATCGAGCCGAGCCGCAAGCCCTATCCGGGGCTGGAGGAGATCCGCGCGCTGTGCTGGAAGGGCCTCGATCTGGCGATGCACACCGCGCTGACCATGAGCCTTGAGCACGTCGTCTCGCAGGGCAAGACGCTGCATCCGGACACGCTGGCCGCCCTGCAGGAATATGAACACGAATAAGGCGGTTGTGCCTTCAGAACAGGAGGAAAGTATGGATCAGAGAGAAATCGCCGTCCGCGCCGCGAAGGCGCTGGACGCCAAGCGCGCCAAGGACATCGTTGTGCTCAAGGTGGACGAGATGACCGTCATCACCGACTACATGGTCATCGCCACGGGCCGCTCCGTGCCGCAGGTAAAGGCGCTTTGCGAGCATGTGGAGGAGGAGCTGGCGAAGGACGACGTCTTTGCCCGCCGCCGCGAGGGCATGAGCGAGGGCCGCTGGTGCGTGCTCGATTACGGCGACGTGATGGTGCACGTCTTCCATGAGCAGGACCGCGAGTACTATCAGCTGGAGCGCCTCTGGGCCGACGGCACCAACGAGATCGAGGTCGAATACGATGCTGCGGACGCCACTGAGGCGTAACGGAGGGAGCACATGCCGAAAAAGAAGGATGCGCTGATCGTCGCGCTCGTGCTGCTCGCAGCCGTTGCGCTGCTGGCGGCCTCCCGGCTGATGCCCCGGACGGACCTTTCCCAGAAGGTTGCTCAGGAGACGCTTGCGCCCGACGCGGTCGAGTACATCGATGCGACAGCCGCTCCTGCCGAGACGCAGGCGCCCGCTGACACCGAGGCACCGGCTGAAACCGCAGCGCCCGCCGCAACGGAGGCGCCGGCTGAAACCGAGGCGCCGAAGCAGGCCGACGTGGCCGGTCCGATGCCCGCGCCGCAGACCGGGGAGGTCCGGGGCTACGTGGTCATCACCGTGGGCAATCGCCAGTACGGCGATCCCATCCCGATGGACCGGGACAAGGTGATCACCATCCGCCAGAGCGACGGCAAGGAAAACAAGGTGCACATCACGCCGGAGAAGGTCTACATGGAGCACTCCACGTGCGAAAATCAGGACTGCGTGGGGCAGGGCGAGATCACGCTCGACAACTACAGGACGCGCATCCTGAGCACCTACGTCATCTGCCTGCCCAACGCGGTGACCATCGAAATGGTGCCGGTCGAGTAAGGCGAACAGAGAGGATAAGGAACCATGCGCAACAAAAAGGTGCAGCAGGTCGCCCTGTCGGGCCTGCTGACGAGCCTCATGCTGGTGTTCGGCTTCATCGAGCGGCAGTTCCCGCTGCCTGTGCCCGTGCCGGGCATCAAGCTGGGCCTGGCGAACTCGGTGCTGCTCTACGCGCTGTATATGCTGGGCATCCGTCAGACCATCGTGTTGATGCTGCTCAAGTCGCTGATGAGCTGGCTGATCTACATGAACCTGAGCGCCATGCTCTATTCGTTTGCGGGCGGCGTGCTCTCTGTGGCGGCGATGATTCTCGTCAGCCGCATGAAGGGTGTGAGTCCTATCGGCGTGAGCGCGCTGGGCGCGGTGTTCTTCAACATCGGCCAGATCCTGATGGCCGCCTGGGTGCTGGGCACGCCGCAGCTGATCGTGACCTATCTGCCGGTCCTGATGGTCTCCGGCGTGCTCACGGGTATCCTCACCGGCGTGATTGCCAAGCTGGTGATGAAGCATCTGCGTGCGATGAAAATGTAAAACAAACAAAGCAGGGAATCCCCTTCGGGATTCCCTGCTTCGCTTAATTACGCCTTTTCCACGAACACCAGCCCGAACGCGCCGGGACCAATGTGCGTGCTGATCGTGGCGCCGATGGGCATGATGCCGTCCTCCTCGCAGGCGATGCCCGCGGCGTTCAGCTTGCGCACGAACGCGAGGCAGTTCTCCGGCGTATGGGAGTAGATCGGGATGACGGGGAAGCTGCAGTCGATCTCGCAGCCCTCGACCAGGCGGATGACCGCGTCGGTTGCCCGGTGCATGCCGATGCCCTTGCCCGCCAGCTCGACGTGCCCGTCTTCGGAGAGCGTGACCAGCGGCTTGAAGCGCACCATGGTGCCCAAAGAGGCCGCGGCCTTCGGGATGCGCCCGCCGCGGGCGAGGTACTCGAGCGTGTCCAGGCATGCGAACAGGCGGATGCGCGGGCGCAGGTCGGAAAGCGCCTGTGCGATCTGCGCGGCGGTGAGCTGCCCCTCGTCGCGCAGGCGGCAGGCGTGCAGCACGAGCATCTTCTGCGCGACGGCGGCCTTGAGCGAGTCGATGACGTGGATGGACGCGTAATCGGCCATCTCCCGGGCGATCATCGCGCTTTGCAGCGTGCCGGAGAGCACGGCGGCGATGGTGATGCAGATGACCTCGTCGCCTGCGGCCTTCGCCTCCTCAAAGACGGAGAGAAACGCGTCCGGCGAGGGCTGGGAGGTCTTCGGGTTCTCTCCGGCCGTGAGCCGCTGCCAGAAGATTTCCGGGGTCAGCGTCTGGCCGTCGGTGTAGCTGTCCTCGCCGAAGACGACCTGCATCGGCACGCAGGTGATGCGCAGCCGTTCGAGCTCGGCGGGGGAAAAGTCGGCGGCGGAATCGGTGATGATGCGGATGCTCATGGTGATGTCCTTTCTTTTGCAGATGCGCCGGGTGCGAGAAGGCCGCTCAGCGCTTCGGTCAGTCCGTTGATCTGTTCGGCGAGGGAGAGCGCCTGCGCCTCGCCGATGCGCCCGACGAGCTGCTGGAGCAGGGCCTCGATGTCGGCGTGCTCCGCGCGGTAGGCGGCTTCGCCCTCCGGCGTCAGGCGGATGTACACGAGCCGGCGGTCACTCTCGGCGCGGGCGCGCGCGATGAAGCCCTTGCCCTCGAGCGTCGTGAGGACCTTGTTCATCTGGCTCTTGAGCAGGTGCGTGCGGGCGATGAGTGCCGTGGCGGTCATGGGCGTCGGATCGTCCCTGTGGCGCAGCAGCAAGCCCAGCACATGCGCCTCGTTGAAGGTCATCGTCGAGACGAGGCGTGTGTTCCACAGTGTGGAGGTCAGGGAGAGCCATGCATCCAGCAGCTTGTCGCCGGCGTACAGGGCGTCGTTCATGCGGTTTTCGCCTCCTGACAGCGCAAATAGTTCACTTTATGAACAGCTTGTACAGAATAAACCCAAATGGAAAATCTGTCAAGCGCTTCGTCGCAGAAAAAACTTGACAAAAATGCGCAAAAAGACAATAATAAGGTTGACAATTCTTGCTTGACAGCATGGAGGAACAATCGATGAACAAGCAATGGGCTGCATATCAGAACAGCGAGGTTTTCTCTGCGCGTGTTGCGACGCTGTATGGCGCGGGGGAGGCCGTGCTTGCGGCGCAGAAGGAGCGCTACGGCAAGCTGGTGGAGCGCTTTGAGAAGCGCTTCGGGGACGCGCAGGAGCTTTGCTTCTTCTCCGCGCCGGGGCGCACGGAAATCGGCGGCAACCACACCGACCACAACAACGGCCGCGTGCTGGCGGCCGCGGTGAACCTGGATACCATCGCCTGCGTGGCGAAGACGGATGACGGCGTGATCGTCGTGGACAGCGAGGGCTTCCCGCCCATCACCGTGAAGATCGACGAGCTTGAGGTACGCGAGGCGGACTTCGGCACGACGCTTTCGCTCATCCGCGGCACGGCGGGCATCATGAAGCAGATGGGCTACAGGGTCGGCGGCTTCCGCGCGACGATCTCCAGCAGCGTGCTGCGGGGCAGCGGCCTGTCCTCCTCCGCGGCGTTCGAGGTGCTCATCTGCGCGATTCTCGACGGCCTGTACAACGGCTTCGTCATCGACGCGAAGACCCGCGCCGTCATCGCCCAGAAGGTGGAAAACGTCTTCTTCGGCAAGCCCTGCGGCCTGATGGACCAGATGGCCTCCTCCGTGGGCGGCATGGTGACCATCGACTTTGAGACGGAGGACGCGAAGGTCGAGGCCATCGCCTGTGACTTTGCCGCGCGCGGCTATGCGCTGTGCGTGGTCAACACCGGCGGCAACCACGGCGACCTGACCGATGACTACGCTGCCATCCGCACGGAGATGGAGGCTGTCGCCGCGCAGTTCGGCAAGAAGGTGCTGCGCGAGGTGCCCCAGCATGAGGTCGAGGAAAATGTGGGCAGGCTGCGCCGCGCCGTGGGAGACCGCGCTGTGCTGCGCGCGCTGCACTACTACGATGAGAACGAGCGCGTGCTCGAGCAGGTGGCGGCCATCAAGGCGGGCGACCTGTACAGGTTCTTCGATTCCGTGAAGCGCTCCGGCGACAGCAGCTGGAAGCTCTTGCAGAACGTCTATGCCCGCCCGAACGAGGAGCAGATGGCGATGGGCATCGAGCTCAGCCGCCGCTTCCTGGGCGGAGACGGCGCGCAGCGCGTGCATGGCGGCGGCTTTGCCGGCACGATCCAGGCGTATGTGCCGATGGGCCGCCTGCCCGCGTACATCGGGATGATCGAAGCCGCGTTCGGCCCGGGCAGCTGCACGCCGCTGATGATCCGTCCCGAGGGCGCGGTCATGATGCCGATGTAAACAACGAGATACGCGGGGAGGCTGCTGCCGGCGGGGCCGGGCGCAGCCTCCCTTTCTGCCCGTTTTGGCACCGCACGGCAAAAAAACGCCGGTACGGCGAACGGATGCCGCGTCTTTCCTTGCGCTTCCGGAAGGGATATGCTATAATACATCGTTGAGCACATACCGAAAAAAGCAGGGCGCATTGTTTTGCGCCCGTGGGGGATATGGGATGAGTGTATTCAAAAAGCATCTGTGGATGCGCAAGGCGGGCATGTTCCTGCTGGACGTCGTTCTCACCTGCCTGAGCATCTATGTCAGCATGGAGCTGCGCTTCGAGATGGCGATTCCGTGGCGGCATGCGGTCACCATGGTCAATGCGGTGCCCATCGTGCTGGTGGCCTACATGGCCTGTTATCTGCTGGGCGGTATCTATCAGATCATGTGGCGCTATGCAGGCGTGCGCGATGTGGCGCGGCTTTCGCTGCTGAGCGCCATCGCCTGCGGCATCACGCTCACGCTCAATCAGTTCATGGGTCTGGGCCTGTTCCGCGGCGTGCTGGTCTTCATCTGCCTCATCAACACGATCGCCATCGGCGGCAGCCGCATGCTCTGGCGCGTGTTTTCCAAGGACAGGATCTCCGGCGGCCTGGGCGACGCCATGCCGGTGATGGTCGTGGGCGCGGGCGAGGCCGGCGCTTACGCCGTCAACATCTGCAACAAGAATCCCAAGCGCCTGGGCAAGCCCGTCATCCTGGTGGACGACGCGCACGGCAAGCAGGGGCTGCGCATCCAGAACGTACCGGTCCGCGGCACCATCGAGGACATCCCGAGGCTGGCGACCCGCTACGGCATTCGCGAGATCATCGTCGCCATCCCGTCGCTGGGCAATGGCGAGCGCATGCAGCGGATTCTGGAGCTGTGCAACGAGACGCACTGCCACACGCGCATCCTGTCCGAGCCGACGGATTCCGACGCGATGGGGGCGGAGGGCACGCCGTTCATCCGCGAGCTGAACATCTCCGACTTCCTCTCCCGCGACGAAATCGAGCTGGATACCGAGTCCATCGCCGGGTACCTCTCCGGCAAGGTGGTCATGGTCACGGGCGGCGGCGGCTCCATCGGCTCGGAAATCTGCCGCCAGATCATGCGCTTCAAGCCGAAGCTGCTGATCATCTTTGAAATCTACGAAAACTGCGCCTATGAGCTCGAATACGAGCTGCGCCAGAAGTACGGCAGGGACTGCCCGGTCGTCACGCTGATCGGCTCCATCCGCGACAGGGCGCGCCTTGACGAGGTGTTCGAGCTGTATCATCCGCAGGTGGTCTTCCATGCGGCGGCGCACAAGCACGTGCCGCTGATGGAGATCAGCCCGGCGGAGGCAATCAAGAACAACGTCTTCGGCACACGCAATCTGCTGGAGGCGGCGAGCAGCCACGGCGTGGAGCGCCTGGTGCAGCTGTCCACGGACAAGGCGGTCAACCCGACGAACGTGATGGGCGCAACCAAGCGCATCACGGAGATGCTGATTCAGTATTACGGCGCGCACACGGACATGAAGTGCATGGCCGTGCGCTTTGGCAACGTGCTGGGCAGCCACGGCAGCGTCATCCCGCTGATGGAAGCGCAGATCCGAAAGGGCGGCCCGGTGACGGTCACACATCCGGATATCACGCGCTACTTCATGACGATCCCCGAGGCTGCACAGCTGGTGCTGCAGGCGGGCGGCATCGCGCGCTCCGGATCGATCTTCGTGCTGGACATGGGCGAGCCGGTGCGCATCATGGACCTGGCGCAGAAGCTCATCCGCGCGTACGGTTACGAGCCGAACGTCGATATGCCGATCAAGATCATCGGCCTGCGCCCGGGCGAAAAGCTCTATGAGGAGCTGCTCATGGATTCCGAGCGCAACAAGATGACGAAGACGGCGCACAAGAAGATCTTCGTGGCGAATGTGGACCGGGTGGATGACGCGCAGTTCGCGCGCATGATGGAGCGGCTGGAGGCCGCGGCGGAGCACAACGACGAGAGCGCCGTGGAGGCCGTCGCGGAGGTCGTGCCGACCTATCATCCCTGGAAGGACAGGAAGGACCCTGAGGAGAAAAAGGCCGCAGTGTAACGCGGAACGGGGAGCCGGTGAATACCGGCCTGAACTTCCTGATCCACGAGATCATGATCACCGACGGCTCGTTCCGCGCGGATGTGACCGATGAGGAGGTCCGCTATCAGGACGGCTACATCCTTGTGCCGGACAAGCCCGGTCTGGGCATCGAGGTCAACGAGGCGTTCCTCTCGACCCGGCCGTACGTTCCGCGCAACCTGCGCCACTATACCGGCACGCTCACCGACATCCGCCCGAAGGACGATACCGTGTACTACTTCAAGGGGTGGGACTGAGCCCCGCGATTTCAGGAGAACCGGCTTTCCCGGTTCTCTCTTTTTCTTGCCTTTTTCGCCGGAAATGCGCGGGCTTCGGGAAGAAACCGGGGCGCTTGCGCGTCATATAGATATGAAAAAAAGCCGCCCGAAGGCGGCTGCATGCGCTGGATTACAGAGAAGAGAGGATGCGCACCACGCTGGAGAGGGAATCGCTCAGCTCGCGGAACTCGGAGACGGACAGGTCCTCAGCCTGCACCTGAATCTGGCGGGCAATCGTCGCGCGGATGGCGGCCAGCTTCTCCGCGCCGGCGGGCAGCAGGACGATGTTTACCACGCGGCGGTCGTTCTCGTCATGCTGTCGATCGACGTAGCCGGCTTCGTACAGGCGGTCCACCAGCGGCGTGATGTTCGGCTTGGCGATGCCCAGACGGCGGGAAATCTCGGAAACGGACATGGTGCCGGCGTCCTGAAGCATGGCCAGAACCTGCACGTGGGACAGCGGCGTCCCGTGCTCCTTCTGCACCATGTCCATGTGGAGGAGGCGCTTCTTGATCAGCGGCATTACATGGAACATATTCTGCGCTACGGCGTCGATCATTGCGGGGTCAATCGTACGTTTCTTTGTCATATGGATGCTCCTGACATGCATAATCTCTTGCTTTTGTCTGCATTCGCAGGCGGGGGTAAGCTCAAAACGAGAACATTTTACTCGTTTTATGGGGGTTTCGCAAGGGGAAAATCCTGATGTTTTCACAATATTTCTGTATTTCGGCAAAAACGCAAAAAAATGCTGTCATCTTTCGGGTAATCCGCTAATCGGCGTGAGGGCGGTTTGGCAATATGACAAAGGCGTTTTTGCACACCGCGAAACATGCCTGGACAAACGGCAAAAAAGGAGAAGATTTCCCTCGCTTTACAGATCGCCGCAAATCGGTTACAATATCAAAAGAAGAAGTCACATCATATCGGGAGGAGTGCGCTGATGAATATCCTGTCGCTGCTCAAAAGCATCTTTTCACTGGACACGCTCATCTACCTGGCCATCGTGCTGGTATTCCTCGCCGCGCTCGTGCGCTGCGTGCTGCCGCTCTCGCGCATGGCGGCCCGGCTTCGGCGCGCCTCGCGCACCATCGTCACGGAGCACCGCCAGAATAAGGAAAAGAAATCCTGGAACGACCTACACTTCCTCGGCGACAGGCTGCAGGGCACCTGGACCGACTTCCTGCAGAACGCCGAGCTGCGCGACGCGCACGGCGGCTCCTGTGACGTGACCGAGTACATCAACGAGGACACCATCATCTACGCGACGGGCGGCACGCGCCTGGCGGAGCTGACCCCGGGCATCCTCGTCTCCCTGGGCATCCTGGGCACGTTTCTGGGCCTGGTCATGGGCCTGTCCGGCCTCACCCTCTCCGCGAGCGACACCTCCACGCTGCTGGCCGGCATGGAGAAGCTGATCGCCGGCATGAGCACGGCGTTCCTCACATCCATCGCAGGCGTCGTGGCGTCCATCGCGTTCAATCTGCTCAACAATCACTACGTCGGCAAGTGCGAAAAGGCGATCGACCGCTTCTGCGACGTCTTCAGCCTCTACGCCATGCCCAAGCCCGTCTCCGAGGAGACGGCGATGCTCACGCTTCAGCAGGAGCAGACCGCCTACATCCGGCAGGCCGTCGAGGAGATCAGCCAGAAGATGGCCGTGCAGATGGAGCAGAGCATCATGCGCGCGATGCTGCCCGTGCAGCGCTCGATGGACAACTTTATCCTCGCCGCCACGCAGGCGCAGGTGGAGGGCGTCGACCGCATCGCGCAGGTGTTTGTGCAGCGCATGAACGTGGCGCTGGGCCAGGAGTTTGACCATCTGCGCCAGGTGCTCGCCGAGACGGGCATGGAGCAGCAGAAGACCCAGCAGGAGATGCGCGCCGCGACCGAGGCCATCGCGCAGATGACGCAGGACGTGGTCAACATGCATCAGCTCTCGCAGGGCGTGCTGGAGCACTTCCGGGACTACGTCAGCGACATGAACGATTCCCGCGCGCAGGTGGACGAGACGAACCGCAAGACGATCGAGCTGCTCGCCGCGATGAACAAGACCTCCGGGCAGCAGGCGATGTATCTGGCCAAGCTGCAGGAATATCAGGCTTCGCTGGCCTCCGTGCAGCAGCAGTATACCGCGATGACCGACAGCTTCCTGCACAACGCGCAGGAGCAGACGCGCATCACCGCCAGGGAGATGGACCGCGCCGTCGAGCAGATGCACGAGGGCGCACAGGCGCTCGCGGGCGCCTATGAGCAGTTCACCAGGCAGACGCAGGAGAATCTGGCGCGCACCACGGCGCTCTTTGACGAGAGCATCACCACCTCCATCCGCCAGCTGGACAAGACGCTTTCCGGCATGCGCGAGACCACGCAGGTCATCCCGCAGCTGATGAGCCAGAGCCGCGAGCGCTACGCGGAGCAGGTCGATCAGTTCGTGACGGCGCTGGTGCGGCTGCAAAAATCCTTGGAAAAGGTGAGCGGGGCGGCCGAGGCCGCGGCCCGGCAGGGAAAGGAGTAACCCATGCGCCGAAGCAAGAAGATGCGGCGCGGCGGGGAAAACGGCAGCTTCTGGATCTCGTATTCGGACATGATGGCCGGCATGCTCTTCACCTTCGCGCTGATCCTGTTCATGGCCGTCTATCAGCTCGTCGATCTGCAGCAGAAGAAGACCATCGAGCTGGAGACGAAGGAGGCGCAGCTCTCCACGCAGCAGAGCCTTCTCATCGATCAGGAGGCCCAGCTCAAGGACAAGGAGGAGCTGCTGGCGACCACGACGCTGATGCTCCAGGAGCAGCAGGCGGAGCTGGAGGAAAACCGCACGGCGCTCACGGCCGCCCAGCAGAGCCTGTCCCTGCAGCAGAGCAAGATCGACGAGCAGGCGGCGCTGCTGGCCGCCCAACAGAGCGAGATCGACAAGCTGATCGGCATGCGCTCGCGCATCATCGAGGAGCTGCGCGACGAGCTGCGCGGCGCGGGCCTCGACGCCGTGGTGGACAAGAACACGGGCGCCATCGCCTTCACGGGCGCTGTGCTCTTTGACAGCGGCAAAAACGAGCTCAAGCAGAGCGGCAAAGCGCTGCTCAACGCATTTATTCCCGTCTATGTACGCACACTGATGAGCGAGGAAAACGACGACTACGTCGCGGAGATCATCATCGAGGGCCACACCGACACGGACGGCACCTATCTGAACAACCTGGCGCTCTCGCAGGAGCGCGCGCTGGCGGTGGTCAGCTATTGCCTGAGCGGCGAAATGACGGGCCTCAGCTATGCGGAGAAGGAGGTTCTCCAGTCGATCATCACGGCGAACGGGCGCTCCTATTCCGACCCGGTCTATGCCGCGGACGGCACGGTGGACAAGGAGGCCTCGCGCCGCGTGGTGTTCAAGTTCCGCATGAAGGACTCCGAGATGATCGATCAGATGAGCGAGATTCTGGAAGGACAGCAGGAGGATTGACGTGAGAGGATTGCTGAGGGGGCTGGCGATCGCCGCGCTGCTGGTCACGGTGACCGGCGCGGGCGTGGTGCTCTACGGCCTGTCCACGATGGAGCCGCGCGTCGTGCAGGTGAGCGTGACGGCGACGCCCGCGCAGCAGGCGCAGGAGACGTTTGACGCCGTGCTCGCGCAGCTGGATGACGGGACGTTTGCCGGCACGCAGTTTTCCGGCGCGGACGGGCTGGACGCGCAGGGCTGCACGTTCCTGACCTATACCGTGCGGCTTGAGAACAGGGGCTTTTTCCCCGCGGAGTGGGTGAGCCTGGCCATCGAGCCGCAGCAGGATGCAGAAGGCAGCGACGTGCTGCAGATAGGTGGCGACGGCGCGCATATGCTCGCAGCGGGCACCAGCGGGGATCTGAGCGCGACGGTTCTGCGCGCGGGCGACGCGGGAAATACGGCCCGCTCGCTGAGCGTCACCTGCTACGTCTTCGGGCGGAGAATCACCGTGCAGGCCGACGCGGAGTAGAATCGCAGAAAACACAGACAGGACAGGCGTGAGGCTTCGCGCCTGTCCTGTTCTTTTGGCAAAAACGCGGTTGGGGCCGCCGAAGCGGCCCTCACTTATCTGTTGCTGCAGCCGCAGCCGCACGTCCCGGCGTTGCAGCCGAGGCCGGTGATGCTGCTGTGCGTGCCACAGGTGCAGCTCACGTTGCGTGCGCGCAGCGCATCCTCGTCGCAAAGGGCCTGCGGGAACAGCGGCAGGGAGAAGAACTCGTCGCAGACGGAATCCGCGAACTCCTCGCAGGGCGGCACGTCGCAGAAGCCGTAGCTGGGCACGAGAATCTCGACCTTCGCCAGCACCTTGAGGACCACGGTGACGCAGATGTCCAGCTCAAACACGTTGTTGCCGACATATGTACCGGAGACGCAGATCGCGGAGACCATCGCCTCGATCGTGTAGGGCACGATGGACTCATCCGGGATGGAGAGCAGGACGTCCCTGTCAACCGTGATCATGCCCCGGCCGATGTACTCCCGGCAGGTGGAGTCGGTGAAGAGGATGTCGATGGGCACGTCGATCTGTCCGCGTACGCGGGCGAAGCACGGCCTGTCGCACAGGCGCTCGACGCTCAGGTTGCGGATGGTTCCCTCGGTCGCCGTGGAGCGGCAGCTTTCGAACGTGATGGGCATGTTCGGCTGCGTGTTCGTGACCTCGGCGGCCTGTTCGTTCGTCATGCCGCAGCCGCAGCCCGGAACAAGGCCGTAGCTGACCAGCGTGACCCGCTGCTTGTCGAGCTGCTCCTGCATCAGGCAGGAGTCATACACGCGCTGCACCTGGATGCAGACCTTCTCGTTCAGCCCGTTCAGTACGTCGCTTGGACCGACGGAGCACGGGCAGTGGGTGGAGCGACTGTTCTTGTAGGAGTAGAAGCTCATGGCGCACGCCTCCTTGGGCAGGTTGTTGATGAGGAGGATCCCTCACGCTTCCAGAGTATGTGCGCGGCCGGAGCGCGTGCGGCGTTTTCGCATCGCATAGCCCGCAGCGCCCGTTCATAGAATGGGAAGGAATCCGGGCGGGGAGGCGGGAGCATGCGCAGGCATCGGTGGGGAATGGCGGCGGCGCTTTGCGCGCTGGCCGTTTTTGCATGGATGGGGGCGATGGGCGCGGTCTGGCTGTGCCGGGCACAGCGGACGCTGACCATCGAGGTCATTTCGCCGCAGGCGGATGTGCAGGCGATGGCGCAGGAGACGCGCGCGGATGCGCCCACGGTGCTCATCTATCATACGCACACCTGGGAGGCCTATGAGATGGAGGCGGACGGCGAGTATGTGCCGACGGAGACGTGGCGCACGCGCGACGAGCGCTTCAACATGATCCGCGTGGGCGAGGCGCTCGCCGGGGAGCTGACCGCGCTGGGGTTTGCCGTCACGCACGACACGACGGCGTTCGAGCCGCCTAGCCTGTCCACGGCATACACCCGCTCGCTGGAGATGCTCGAGGAGCGCCTGGCCGCGGGGGAAACCTACGACTACATCTTCGATGTGCACCGCGACGCCTACAGCGGGGACTGGAATGGCGCAAACTGTGCGCAGGCAGAGGACGGGGCCGTCGCCTATGTGATGCTGCTGGTGGGCAAGGGCACCGGGGCGACCGGTGCGGGCTTTGAC
This sequence comes from uncultured Clostridia bacterium, assembly GCA_945928315.1. Lineage (GTDB taxonomy): Bacteria > Bacillota > Clostridia > Christensenellales > Aristaeellaceae > Ventricola. The sequence continues at coordinate 22,974 of CAMENN010000007.1, read as the reverse complement.
GAGCGGCCGGACTGGCCGCAGAACCTTGAGCTGGCGCAGGAGGTGACCGATGCCATCAATGCCATCGTGCCCGGCGCGGCCCGCGAGGTGAAGGTCAAGACCGGGCGCTTTAATCAGCATGTCTCCACGAGCGCGCTGCTCATCGAGGTCGGCAATAACCGCAATACGCTTTCGGAGGCGCTCGCTGCCTGCCCGATCATCGCGCAGGGGATCGCCGCAGTGCATGCGCAGCGCACGGCGGCCGAATCCGCTAGATGAGCTTGCGCATGTGCGTGAGCGCGGCCTTCTCCAGCCGGGAAACCTGCGCCTGGCTGATGCCGATCTCCGCGGCAACCTCCATCTGAGTGCGCCCCTGGAAGAAGCGCAGGTTCAGGATGCGCTGCTCGCGCTCGCCCAGGCGACTGAGCGCCTCGCGGATGGCGATGTCCTGGAGCCAGTCGTCCGCATTGACGCGGTCGTCGCGCACCTGATCGCCGATGGTCAGCGCGTCGGCGCCCTCGCCGCCGATCGGCTCACACAGGCTCACAGGGTCCTGAATCGCCTCGAGCGCCAGCGTCACGTCCTCCTCGGGCAGCGCCATGCGCTTCGCGATCTCGGCAACCGTCGGCTCGCGGCCGAGCTCGGTTTGCAGCTGGTCACGCGTCTGCAGGGCCTTGTAGGCGGTGTCGCGCATGGAGCGGCTGACGCGGATGGCGTTGTTGTCGCGCAGATAGCGCCGGATCTCGCCGATGATCATCGGCACGGCATAGGTGGAAAAACGCACATTCTGCGTCACGTCGAAGTTGTCGAGCGCCTTGATCAGCCCGATGCAGCCGACCTGAAACAGGTCGTCCACATTCTCCGTGCGGTGATGGAAGCGCTGGAGCACGCTGAGCACCAGCCGTAGATTGCCGCGGATGAACTCCTCGCGCGCGGCCATGTCGCCGCTGTGAACGAGGGGAAACAGCTCGCGCATGCGTTCGTTGGTGATCACGGGGAGCGTGGAGGTGTCCACGCCGCAGATTTCGACCTTGCCTGTTGCCATAGCTGATGCCTCCCAATGCCAGGATACCTGCATTATGAAGACGGCTGAAGAAAAATATTCTGCGCCGGGTATGGCATATTCGGGCGCGGAGCGCATATAGGGACGGCGGTTTTTTCCGCTTTTTTCATGAAAGAGGGGGAGCGCATGACGTTTTCCGAGCTGAGGAAAAAGGATGTCATCTGCATGGGGGACGGCCGCGTGCTCGGCCGCGTGAACGATCTGCAGATGGACGCCTCGACGGGGCGGATCTGCGCGCTGATCGTGCCTGCGGGTTCGTGCCTGTCCGGCTTTCTTCACGGGGAGAAGAATCAGGCGGTCATCCCGTGGAGCCAGATCGCCTGCATCGGGGACGACGTAATTCTTGTCTCGGCTGCCGCGTGCGGCTGCTGAGGGAAAATATGGGATTGTCGTTTTCTGCATAAAAGGGTATAATGGATGAGCAAAAGCATCAAAATTCGCGCGAAAAGGGGAATTCTTTCCATGAAGTGCATATACTGTAATTGCAGCGAGAGCCGCGTCGTCGATTCCCGTCCGACGGAGGACGGCGCGATCCGCCGCCGCCGCGAGTGCGAGGGCTGCGGCCGCCGCTTCACGACCTATGAGAAGATCGAGATGGTGCCGGTGCTCGTCGTCAAGAAGGACAAGCGCCGCGAGGCGTTCGACGCGGGCAAGGTCCGCAGCGGCATCATCAAGGCGTGCGAGAAGCGGCCGGTGTCCATCGAGGACATCGAGAGCCTGGTGCGCCGCGTGGAGACGAGCGTCAGCCAGCAGACGGAGCAGGAGGTCACCACCGACCAGATCGGCCTGCTGGTGATGGACGGGCTCAAGGAGCTCGACGAGGTGGCGTACATCCGCTTTGCATCGGTGTACCGCCAGTTCAAGGATGTGCAGTCCTTCATGGAGGAGCTTCAGCAGCTGCTGGACACCCAGAAAAAGCCGGAGGAATGACCGAATAGCCGCCTGCCGGGCCGCCCATGCTGAATAGCGAAGGAACGCTATGGAGGGATGGGCGATGACAAGACGGATGCGTGCGGGAGTCGTGCTGGCGGCGATGGCCTTTGCCGCGAATTACACCCCGTGGGTGCGTGCGCTGTGTGCGCTGCCGGACACGCTGACGCTGTCCTCCGGACAGACGAGCGTGGTGCAGGCGGGCGCGCTGGTGCGCGCGCAGGCGCGGGAGGGCGCGGTACAGGTTGCCGCGCTGAGCGGCGAGCGGATGGGCGATGTGAGCGTGAGCGCGGTTTCCGGCGGGGAGGACAGCGTGACGTTTTCGCTGCTGGGGCTGATCCCCCTGCACGAGACGAAGGTGAATGTGGCCAGCGAGCGCACGCTGATCCCCGGCGGGCAGGCCGTGGGCGTGGCGCTGCGGACGCAGGGCGTGCTGGTCGTCTCCAAAACGACGCGCGGGGAGACGAGGTCGCCGCTGCGGGCGGGCGATGTGATCCTCTCCGTGGAGGGTGAGGCGGTGGAGAGCGCCGCTGCGCTTTCGGAGCGGATCAATCAGCTGAGCGGTGACACGACGAGCCTCTGCGTGCTGCGCGGCGGCCGCAAGCTGATGCTGGAGGCTGCGACGCCGGTCGATCAGACGGATGGCAGGCGGCGTCTCGGCGTATGGGTGCGCGACAGCACGGCGGGCGTGGGCACGCTCTCCTTCATTGACCCGCAGACCGGCGCATACGGCGCGCTGGGTCATGCGATCGTCGATGCGGATACGGGCGAGACGCTGACCGTGCAGGAGGGCGCGCTGATGCGTGCGACGGTCGTGGGCGTGACGCGCGCGCAGAGCGGCAAGGCGGGCGAGCTGCGCGGCAGCTTCCTCAAGGAGGGGGAGCAGATTGGCACGCTGGCGGTCAACGGCGCCTTCGGCATTTACGGCGCGCTGGAGGAGACGCCGCAGGACCTGATCTACCCGCAGGGCTTGCCGGTCGGCTCGCGCAGCGCGGTGCATACCGGCGCGGCGAGTATCCTCTCCACGGTGGACGGGGACGGCCCGCAGGAGTATGCCATCGAGATTGTGCGGTGCTTTGCGCAGGATGAGCCGAGCCAGAAGGGCATGATCATCCGCGTGAGCGACGATCGGCTGCTGCAAAAGACCGGCGGGATTGTGCAGGGCATGAGCGGCAGCCCGATCCTTCAGGACGGACGGATCATCGGCGCGGTGACGCACGTCTATCTGAACGACAGCACGCAGGGCTATGGGATGTACATCGAGTGGATGCTCGAGCAGAGTGACAGCATGACCGCAGGCGGGGAAGCGGCCGGCGCGGCGTGAGAAGGGCAAAAGGATGAACAGAATCAATGTGCTGTGCGCCATGCGCGACAGCCGCGTGCCGGAGCTGCTCCGGCGGTCGCTGGGGGAGCGGTGCGCCATCCGTTTTGCGCCGGGCGGGGAAGCAGCGCTGGCCTCATGCAGCCGGATCGCGCCGGACATCCTGGTGATCGACGCGGTGCTGTCCTATGTGGATGGACCGGGCGTGCTCGACCGGCTGCGGGCCATGCTGGGCGACCGGATGCCCGTGGTGATCGGCGGCTCGGTGATGGGCTTTTCCGATGAGGCGTTTGCACGGCGCGGGGTGCAGCACATGGCGCGCGTGCCGTGGAATGCGGACGCGCTGGCTTCACAGATTCAGGACATCATCCATCGGATGGATACGCAGGTCGATTGGGCGCGGGCCCGGACGGACTGCGAGCGCGCGGCAAAGCTGCTGACCGGGATGGGCATGAACGAACAGCTGCACGGATACACCTATCTCTCCTGGGCGGCGGCGCTGGCGTACGACAACGAGGACAGGATGGACGCCATCGGCGAGCGGATCTACGCGCCTGTGGCGGACAGACTGGGCACAACGCCGCAGAACGTGGAGCGGCTGATCCGCCATGCGGTGGAGCGCACGGCGGATACGGTCGGCGAGCACGGCATCTACTCGTTCTTCGGCAACAGCATCGACCCCATGCGCGGCAAGCCGACCAATGCGCAGATGATCGCGATGCTCGTGCAGAGGCTGAGGGTGAGCTGAGCAACGCGAAAGAGAGGAATTCCGGGAAAAACTGAAAACGCAGAATGGGCCGGCCGGTCAGTCGATAGGGGATTGACTGGCCGGTCTGTTTTTGATACAATACTGAAAACAGACTGATCGGTCTAAAAATGGACGGTGAATGTATGAAACAGGACGAGAAAAGCGCCATCTCGCGGGAGAGAATTCTGGAGGCGGCGATGGAGGAGTTCGCAAGGCGGGGCTATGCGGGGGCATCCCTCAACACGGTCTGGGCGGAAAAACACATCTCCAAGGGGATGATCTATCACCATTTCAAAGACAAGGATGCGCTGTATCTGCTCTGCGTGGAGCGTTGCTTCGACGCGCTGACGGCCTACCTGCGCGAAGCGGCTGCGGACGGCTCCGGATCGGCGAGGGCGCAGCTGCAGCGGTATTTTGACAGCAGGCTGCGCTTCTTTGCGGAGCGGCCGGTGCTGCTGGGCCTCTTTGCGGATGCGTCGTTTGATCCGCCGGAGCATCTGCGCAGGGAGATCGCAGGGCTGCGCAGCGGCTTTGACGCCCTCAACACGGACATCCTCACCCGCCTGCTGGACGGTGAGACGCTGCGTCCGGGCCTGAGCGCCGGGCAGGTGGTTGAGGATTTCCGGATGTACATGGATTATTTCAACCTCCATTTCAGAAAGAGCGGCGCCGCGGAAGGGGACCCTGCCGGTCTGCTGCGCGAGCATGAGGCGATGTGCCACAGGCAGCTCGACATGCTGCTCTATGGCGTGGTCGAAAGAAAGGAACAGGAACATGGCTGAACAGGAAACGAAGTCCCAGTCCGTGCTGGGCAGCATGAAGCCCTCGCGAGCGATCGTCAAGCTGGCGGTGCCCGCCACGCTGGCGCTTCTGGCGAAGGCGGTTTACAACATCGTGGATACGGCATACATCGGCATGCTGCACTCCGACATCGCGCTCACAGCGGTCGGCGTGACGCTACCGCTGCTGCTGATCATGGTGTCCATCGAGAACATCTTTGCGGCGGGCGCCGCGGTGCTGGCCGGTCGTCAGCTCGGCGCGAAGGACGAGAACGGCGCGAGCCGCACCGTGACCTCGGTCATCGGCCTGTCCATCCTCATCGGCGTGGTGCTGTGTGTGGGCGGCATCGCGATCATGGAGCCGCTGCTGCGCGCGTTCGGTGCATCGGACGCATCGCTGCCGCTGGCGAAGGATTACGCCTTCTGGATGTTCATTGCGGCGCTGGCCAACCTGCCCGCGCAGAGCATGAACTGCGCGGCGCGTGCGGAGTCCTCGGTGAAGATCTCCTCGATCGCCGTGATCACGGGCGCGCTGCTCAACGTTGCGCTCGACCCGGTGTTCATGTTCGACTGGGGCCTCGGCCTGGGCGTGCAGGGCGCGTCGCTGGCGACGACCGTCTCCCAGTTCGTGACATTCGGCATCCTGGCCTGGTTCTACCTGAGCGGCCGCTCCGTCATCCGCGTCGGCCTGCGCTTCTTCCGGCCGACCTGGGACATGATCAGGACGGTCACACTGATTGGCATCCCTACGGCGGTGATCCAGATCTGCCTGTCGGTCGCCTCCTCGCTGACGAACATCGCCGCGGCGCCCCTGCCGCAGGCGGATGAGATCATCGCGGCGTACGGCGTGGTCCAGCGCCTGATCCTGATCGGCTGCTATGTGGTCATGGGCTTCATGCAGGGCTATCAGCCGGTGGCCTCTTACGCGTTCGGCGCGCGGGATGAGGAGCGCTTCCATCAGTCGGTGTGCTTTGCGCTCAAGGGCGCGCTCCTGCTGACCGTGCTGGTCGAGGCGGTCTACATCGCGTTTGCCGCGCCGCTGATCGGGCTGTTCAACCGCAACCCGGTCATCATCGGCTACGGCAGATCGCTGCTCATCTCGCAGGTGGCGCTGTATCCGGCGTTCGGCCTGTGCTACATGATGACCATCACCTATCAGACCATCGGTGCGTCCGGCTACGGTCTGTTCCTCTCGATGATCCGTCAGGGACTGTTCTATGTCCCGTTCATCCTCACGCTGCCCCGTGTGATGGGCGTGCGCGGCATCTGCGCCTCGCAGCCCGCGGCGGACGTGCTGGTCTGCCTGTTCTCCATCCGTCCGATGAAGCGGACGGCCTCGCGGAACATGGCGGCCGCGCAGGACAGCATGCGCAGTTTGCACTGATTTCCCTCCACAAACCATATATAAAGGTACCTTGACAGAGCACCGGACCCGGTGTAAACTGTAAAGGTACCTTTAATTATACAGGAACGGAGGAAACGTCATGAAGGGATTCTGGACGGAGGCGGACATCAACGCCCGCCTGGTGAGCCATTTCCGGGAGATCGGACATACGCTCCGTGCGGTTTCCGAGGGCAAGGGCAGCCAGAAGCGCGTCCTGATCGTGATCGACCATTTTAGCACCATCACGCAGAGCGCGCTCACCGAGCATCTGGGCATCCAGCCCGGCTCGGCCAGCGAGGTGCTGGGCAAGCTCGAGGCCGCGGGGCTGATCACGCGAAAGCCCAGCGAGAACGACAAGCGCACAACCGTCGTGTGCCTGACCCCGGCGGGCAGGGAGGCCGCGCGGGAGGCGGCGGCCCAGCGCGCGGAGCGCAATGCACAGATGTTCTCCTGCCTGAGCGGGCAGGAGAAGGCGGCGCTGCTCGCGCTGCTGGAGCGGGTCAACGCCTCCTGGGACGGGCTGTACCGGCAGGAGAATGCGGAGGAACGCTGAGCATGCTGAAATATGTGAGGAAATACGTCCTGTTTGCCCTGCTGGCGGCGGCGTTCATGGTCAGCGAGGTGAGCATGGACCTCATCCAGCCGACGATCATGAGCCGCATCGTGGACGAGGGCGTGCTGGGCACGGCCAACGGGGGCGTGGGCGACCTGCACCTCATCCTGACGCTGGGCATCCGGATGATCGGCCTGGTGCTCTTCGGTGGATTGTGCGGCTCGCTGAACAACGTGTTCACGCACATCGCCGCGCAGAACGTGGGCAATGACATCCGCAAGGACTGCTTCCGGCGGATCATGACCTTTTCCTTCCCGCAGATGGACCGCTTCGGCACCGGCTCGCTGGTCACACGCGTGACCAACGACATCACGCAGGTGCAGACGCTCCTGTCGCTGTTCGTGCGCGGCATGATCCGCACGACGATGCTGACCTTCGGCAGCATGTACTGCATGTACAGGCTCAATCCGGCGTTCGGCAGGCTCGTACTGTGCGCGTTTCCGCTGATCGTGGCGGTGATGGCATTCTGCATGAAGCGCTCCACTCCTATGTTCGTCCGCCTGCAGGCGCAGCTGGACGGCATCAACGCCATCATGCAGGAGGACGTCTCGGGCATACGCGTCATCAAGGCGTGCGTGCGCGAGGCGTATGAGAAGGCGCGCTTCGGCAAGGCGAACGACGCGCTGACCGGCACGCAGCTGAGCGTGCTGACGCTTTTCGCGTTCATGAACCCGACGGTCAACGCAATCATGTACGTCGTGGTGTCGCTGATTCTGCTGGCGGGCTCCCATCAGGTGCAGGCGGGCACGACGACGCCTGGCGTCATCATGGCGGCGATCACCTACACCACGCAGCTGCTCAACGGCGTGCTGATGCTGGTGATGCTCTTCCAGAACATCTCCCGCGGCGTGGCCTCTTGGAAGCGCGTGCGCGAGGTGCTGCGCAGCGAGCCGGAGCTGCGCGACGGTCCGTGCAAGGCGCCGCTGCGCGGGCGCATCGAGCTGCGCGACGTGTCCTTCGCCTATCCGGGCGGCGGGCATAACGTGCTCGAGCACATCAATCTGACGATCGAGCCGGGCGAGACGGTCGCCGTCATGGGCGCGACGGGCTGCGGCAAATCGACGCTCGTGCGCCTGATCCCGCGCTTTTACGACGTGACGGAGGGCGCGGTGCTCGTGGACGGCGTCGATGTGCGCGAATACGACCAGCAGGCGCTGCGCGGACAGATCGCCATTGCGCTGCAGAAGAGCGAGCTGTTCACCGAGGGCATCGGCGAGAACATCGCCTGGGGCAAGCCTGGCGCCTCGCAGGAGGAGATCGAACAGGCGGCGGCCGTCGCGCAGGCGGAGAAGTTCATTCTGCGCACGCCGTACGGCTATGAGACGCCCGTCGCCGAGCGCGGCATGAGCCTCTCCGGCGGTCAGAAGCAGCGCCTGTCCATCGCGCGTGCGCTCATCCGCCGTGCGCCCGTGCTGATCTTCGACGACGCGACCAGCGCGCTCGACCTGGCGACAGAAGCCAGGCTCTACGACGCACTGGCGGAGATGGCGCCGCAGAGCACGAAGATCATCGTCGCCCAGCGCATCGCCACGGTGCGCAGGGCCGACAAGATCGTGGTGCTGGAGCGGGGCCGCATCGCCGCGTGCGGCAGCCATGAGGAGCTGCTGCGCACCTGCGAAACCTATCGGGAGATCTACGACTCGCAGATGGGAGAGGAGGAGCCGCATGAGTGAGCGCAAGCTGGCGGAGCGCAACATTCCCGGCATGATGAACCGGGCCTCGCGCTTTGCGGAGGTGGAGCACGCCCAGAACGCGGGAGCGACGCTCCGCCGGATTCTCACCTATTTTGCACGGGAGAAGGCGATGGTCGCGGCGATGCTCGTGGTCGTCATCTTCGGCACGCTGTGCGGCGTGTTCGCGCCCAGCCTGCAGAGCCGCGCGATCGACATCATCGCGGGCGAGCGGGCGGGCATACTGGGGCAGGCGCTGATCGTGATGCTGGCGGTCTATCTGCTCTACAGCGCCAGCCAGCTCGTGCAGGGTCTGCTCAGCGCGCGGCTGAGCCAGCGCATCGTGCGCCGCATGCGCGCCGAGCTGTTCGGGCGCATCGTCGATCTGCCGGTTCGCTATCTGGACACGCACTCGCATGGCGACGTGATGAGCCGCATGACCAACGACATCGAGAACATCTCCGCGACGGTGTCCCAGTCGCTGCCGTCGCTGTTCTCCGGCGTACTGACGATCGTCGGCACCGCGGCGATCATGATCTATACCTGCTGGCAGCTCGCGCTGCTGAGCCTTCTGACCGTGGGCCTCACGCTGCTGGCCACGAAGTTCCTGTCCGGCAATGTGCGCCGGTTTTCTCGAAGGCGCCAGATGCTGCTCGGTGAGCTCAATGGCACGGTGGAGGAGATGATCTCCGGATACCGCACCGTCGTCGCCTACAACCATCAGGGCATCACCACGGAATCGTTCTGCGAGACCTCCGACGCGCTGACCCGGGCGGGCATCCGCACGGACATCTTCAGCGGCGTCATGGGCCCGATCATGAACTGCATCGGCAACATTGGCTTCGTGATCATCGCGGCATTCGGCGGCTGCTTCGCCGTGAACGGGCTGATCTCCGTCGGCGTGATTTCGGCGTTCATCGTCTATGCCAAGCAGTTCAGCCGGCCGATCAACGAGATCGCGCAGATCTACGGCCAGCTCCAAACCGCCATCGCGGGCGCGGAGCGCGTGTTCGCCGTGCTCGATGAGGAGGCGGAAAACGCGGAGGGCGAGGCGCTGTGCACGGGCGAGGCGGCGGTCTCCTTCCGTCATGTGAACTTCTCCTATGAGGAAGGGCATCCCGTGCTGCGGGACTTCACACTCGATGTGCCGTCCGGGCTCACCGTGGCGCTCGTCGGCGCGACGGGCAGCGGCAAGACGACCGTCGTCAACCTGCTGATGCGCTTTTACGACGTGGACAGCGGCGAGATCCGCATCGACGGCCAGAACATCACGGACGTCGCACGCCCAAGCCTGCGCAGGGACGTCGCCATCGTGCTTCAGGACACGGTGCTCTTTACCGATACCGTGCGCGCGAATCTGACTTATGCCAATGCGGATGTGACGCAGGAGAAGCTCGAGAGCGCCGTCTCGATGAGCCGCTGCGACGGCCTGGTGGCAGGCCTGCCGCAGGGCGTGGATACCGTGCTGACGGCCTCCGGCGCGAACATCAGCCAGGGACAGCGCCAGCTGCTGACCATCGCGCGCGCGTTTGTCGCCGAGCCGCGCATCCTGATCCTCGACGAGGCGACGTCGAGCGTCGATACCCGCACGGAAAAGGAGATTCAGAGCGCCATGCGGAGCATCATGCGCGACCGCACGAGCATCGTCATCGCGCACAGGCTCTCGACCATCCGCGACGCCGACCTGATCGTCGTCATGGATCAGGGACGCATCGTGGAGCAGGGCAACCACGCGGAGCTGCTGGCAAAGCGGGGCAAGTATTACGATCTGTACATGACGCAGTATGCGGGGTTTGCGACCTGACAACACAAGAAGGGACGGCGGGGGGCCTGCCGTCCCTTTTCATATGCCGCTTGACAGGCCGACTGGAAGGGAAAAGGCGCGGCTCGACGGAGCGTGGATTGCCTTTTTCGCGCGGCTCTGGTATCATGGAGCGCGAGGAGGGAAAAACACATGGATCAGGAGAAGACGGGCGCACTCATCCGCAGCCTGCGGATGGAGAGGGGGCTCACCCAGCGCGAGCTCGCCGCGCGGCTGGGCGTGAGCGACAAGGCGGTGTCCAAATGGGAGCGGGGGCTGGGCTGCCCGGATGTATCGCTCCTCACCGCGATTTCACAGGAATTGGGCGTCGGTCTGGACAGCATGCTGGGCGGCGGGCTGCCGGAGCGAAGCTTTCAGGGAGGAAACATGAAGAGAATTCAATTCTATGTCTGCCCGGCGTGCGGCAACGTGATCACCGCGACGGGCGAGGTCAGCGTCTCCTGCTGCGGGCGCAGGATGGAGGCGATGCAGGCTGCGCCGTGTGATTCGGCGCACACCCCGCACGTCGAGACGATGGACGGGGAGCGCTATGTGACGCTGGCACATCCGATGGACAAGGCGCATCACCTGCTGTTCGTCGCCTGCGCGGGCTATGACCGGGTGACGCTGGTGCGGCTGTACCCGGAGCAGGACGCGGCGCTGCGCCTGCCCGCGATGGCGCACGGCACCTGGTACATCGGATGCAGCCGGGACGGGCTGTTCACCCTGCGGTTCTGATCCGCGCGAAGTTCATAACGGGACGCCTGTCTGCGTGCATGGTCCGCAGGCGGGCGTCCTTTGTATGCCCCGGCTTCAGGATGCCGGCAAAAAAGTATGCATTCTGCATGCATATGCATAAATTGTCGAATTTTACTAATTTCAAACAGTACAATGCACGATAAGCAGGGAAAATGGACGAATACGAATTCAATATGACGATTTCGCTTGACAGAACATGCAAATAGCCGTATAATGCCCGCATGCTCAGCTTATGAATATACAAAAGGGGTGCATGAATATGAAAAAGATCACGGCTCTTGTGCTGGCGCTGATGCTGCTGGCTGTTTCCTCCTGTGCGCTGGCCGATCATCTGGATGACATCAGAAAGAGCGGCAAGCTGGTTGTGGGCGCCGAGGTGAGCTTCGCGCCGTTTGAGTTCTATATGACCGGCGAGGACGGCAAGGAGTACGAAGCGGGCTTTGAGATGGACCTGGCCCGTCAGATCGCCGAGGATCTGGGCGTCGAGCTGGAGATCGCCGACCAGCAGTTCAACGGCCTGATCACCGCGCTGCAGGTGGGTGAGGTCGATCTGGTCATCTCCGGCATGACGGCGACCGAGGAGCGCCGCAATGCGGTCGATTTCTCTGACACCTACTACGTCGGCGAGCAGCCCTTCGTGGTGCGCGAGGCCGATGTCGAGAAGTACAAGACCTACGACGACATCAAGGGCAAGATGGTCGGCGCGCAGCTGGGCACCATCCAGCAGACGATCCTGGAAACCCAGTTCCCGGAGTGCGAATCCCTGCTGCTGCCGAAGGTGCCGACCCTGCTTATGGAGTTGCTCAATGGCAACATCGAGGGCGTCATCTGCTCGCGCATTGTGGCGACCAGCTACATGAACATCTATGACGGCCTGGCATTCGCCGAGATCCCGGTCGATTCCAACAAGAACGGTGTCGGCGTGGCGGTGGCCAAGGGCGATGACAACGCGACGCTGCTGGCGGCGGTCAACGCGACGGTCGAGCGCGTGGTGGCTGACGGCACCTACGACGCGTGGGTCGAGAAGGCATGCGCCCAGAACGCCGAGCTGCTCAAGGCGCAGGAAGCCGCGGAGTAACGCAGAACGAATGAACGGGGCCTCGTCCGGAATCGGCGGCAGCCGGCCGGACCTGGCCCCGGTTTTGGCGTCCCGGCAGGAAAACAGGCGATCGCCGCGAAAGGAAGAAAGACGATGTTTTCATTTGAAGCGTTCTGGCAGATTCTCACGACGAAGCTGCCGGTGTTTATGGAGGGCGTGGGCGTCACCGTGCAGCTTGCGCTGTATACGGCGCTGTTCGGCTCGCTGGTGGGCGTGGTGGTCGCACTCATGCGCCTGAGCCGCATCCGACCGCTGCGCTGGCTCTCCGGTGTGTACATCGAGTTCCTGCGCGGCACGCCGCTGCTGGTTCAGGTGCTCATCATCTACTACGGCCTGCCACAGTTGGGCATCCGCCTGCCGCGCATGACCGCGGGCACCGTCGCGCTGGTCATCAACAGCGCCGCCTACATGGCGGAGATCGTCCGCTCGGGCATTCAGGCCATCGACGCCGGACAGAGCGAGGCATCCCGCTCGTTGGGCATGACCTCCGCGCAGACGATGCTCTACATCATCCTGCCGCAGGCCATCAAGAACATCCTGCCCGCCGTGGGCAACGAGTTCGTCGTCATCATCAAGGAGTCCTCGATCCTCTACACGATCGGCATCTACGAGCTGACGTATCAGGCGAACAAGCTCGCCTCCACGAACTTCCGCTATCTGGAGACGCTGATGATCTCCGCGCTGGTGTACTTTGTGCTCACGTTCACGACCTCGCGCCTGCTGGGCCTGCTGGAGAGGAGGATGCGCCGTGGCGACCGTTAACAAGGGAGAGACGCTCATCGAGGTCAAGGGCCTCAAAAAGCACTTCGGCAAGCTGCAGGTGCTGCGCGGCATCGACGAGCAGATTCACGCCGGGGAGGTCGTGGTCATCATCGGGCCGTCCGGCTCCGGCAAATCGACCTTCCTGCGCTGCCTCAACCTGCTGGAGACGCCGACCGGCGGTGACGTGATCTTCGAGGGGGAGAGCGTCATGAAGGCCGGCAAGAACATCAACCAGCTGCGTGAGCGAATGGGCATGGTGTTCCAGCAGTTCAACCTGTTCCCGCACCTGAGCGTGCTGGAGAACATCTGCATCGCGCCGATGAAGGTCAAGAAGGCGCAGCGCGCGGACACCGAGCTGCGCGCGCTCAAGCTGCTCGACCGCGTGGGCCTGGGCGACAAGGCGAAGGCGTACCCGGCGCAGCTCTCCGGCGGACAGAAGCAGCGTGTGGCGATCGTGCGCGCGCTGGCGATGGAGCCGGACGTCATGCTCTTTGACGAGCCGACCTCCGCGCTCGACCCGGAGATGGTCGGCGAGGTGCTCGACGTCATGAAGAGCCTCGCCCGGGAGGGCATGACGATGGTCGTGGTCACGCATGAAATGGGCTTTGCCCGCGAGGTCGGCGACCGCGTGCTGTTCATGGACGAGGGCATCATCATGGAGCAGGGCACGCCGGAGGAGGTCTTCGGCAACCCGCAGAATCCGCGCACGCAGGACTTCCTGCGCAAGGTGCTGTAATAAATGGAGGAAAAGCGATGGAGCTTGAGAGGGAACGGATCGTCGCGCGGCTCGCGCAGTATGTGAACCTGCCCAGCGGCAGCTATGATTTGCCGGGGCTTGCGGCCTTCACCGCGCAGGTGGAATCGGACATGTGCGCGCTGGGCTTTGCGGTGACGCGCCACAGCGCGCCGGGCGTGGGCGATACGCTCGAGTGCGTCTATGGCGACGGCGAGGACACGCTTTTGCTGCTGGGGCACATGGACACCGTGTTCCCGCGCGCGGAGAGCCAGCCGTTTTGCGACCTGGGCGGCGACGAGGTGACGGGCAGCGGCGTCATGGACATGAAGGGCGGCCTGCTGATCATGCAGACGGCGCTTGCAGATGTGCTGCCGGATCTGCCGAAGACGGCGCGCGTGGTCTGCGTGCTGAATGCGGACGAGGAGATCGGATCCGGCACGAGCAGTGCGCTCATCACCGAATGGGCGAAAAAGTCCTTTGCCTGCCTCGTGTTCGAGCCGATGCGCGAGAGCGGTGCGCTTGTGCGCCAGCGCAAGGGTGTGATCTCCTTCCGCGTGCGCTGCACGGGCATTCGAGGGCATGCGGGATCGGCTTATCTACGCAGTGCGAGCGCGATTCAGCAGCTATGCGCGGTCGTCGGTGAGCTCTATGCACTGCGGGACGACGCGCGGCAGATCAGCGTGAACGTCGGCGTGATTTCCGGCGGCACGGCGGAGAATGTCGTCTGCGACGAGACCAGCGCGCTGGCGGAGGTGCGCTTTTTCAATCCGGCGTACGGCGAGGAGATCCTAGGGAAGCTTCACGCGATCTGCGAAAAGCCGGGCGTACCCGGTACTGCGACCGAGCTGACGGTCAACGCCTCGCATCCGCCGTTCATGGCGACGGAGAAGAGCCTGCGTCTGCTCGCGCTGGCGCAGGAGGTCGCCCGGGAGCAGGGCATCGAGCTGCCCGCGGAGGACACCGGCGGCGCGGGCGACGTGTCGTTCGCGAGCCTGGCGGGCGTTGCGGCGCTCGACGGCTTCGGACTGCGCGGCTTCGGTGCGCACACCACAAAGGAGCGCGGCGTGCTCTCCTCGTTTGCGCAGAACGCCAAGCTGAGCGCAGCGCTGATGCGCGCGCTGATTGACAATCCCGACGCGGTTCGCTGACTTTTTTCACAAATCCGGAAAAACAGGAAAGAAATCCCTCCCTTGCTTCGTCTTATAGGAAGAACGGAAACAGGGAGGGATTTGTATGTTCCGGAAAGTCGGAATTATGCTGGTTTTTGTGATCATGATGAGCCTGCTCACGGCAGGCGCTGCGGCTGCACAGGGAAGTACGGCGGTCATCGACGCGGGCAACTCGGACAGGGTGCATCTGCGCGCGGGCGCGTCGAAGGAGACGGCCTCAAAGGGGCTGTACTTCACGGGCACGCAGGTCGCGTGCGATGGCACGTCCGGCGGCGAATGGACGCGCGTGACCATCGGCACGGAGAAGGGCTACATCTTTTCGGCGTACCTGAAGACGGGCGATGCGGCGGACGCCGTGCAGAGCAGGCAGCCGGGCGGCATCGTCGTCGCGCCGAAAGGCACGGTCAACTTCCGCAAGGGGCCGTCGGCGGATACGGAGCGCATCGGCCTGCTTCACGACAGGGATGTGGTCAACGTGCTCGGTGAAACGGCGGGCGGCTGGTACTGCGTCGAGGCGGACGGCAAAACGGGCTATGTGAAGAACACCTACCTTAAGCTGAGCGACATCCCGGGGAGCGACGTTTCCAGGGGGAACACGTGGCAGAAGGCCTACGCGGCGGCGATCCGCGACGGGAAAAACGCGGGTTACACGTATTGTCTGATCGACGTGGACGGCAACGACATCCCGGAAATGGTCGTCAACACGGGTTTTGAGGCGGGCGGCTGCCAGATCTACACCTACTCGGACGGGCAGGCGCACGCGCTGCAGACGAACCGGCTGTACTTCACCTACCTGCCGGGGCAGAACCTGCTGTGCAACTCCGAGGGCAACATGGGATACTACTACGACATCATCTACAGGATCAAGGACGGCCAATGGGAGATCGTCGCGCGCGGAGAGTACGACACCACGACCGGCGAGTGCGACGAGGAGCGCGGCCGCTACATCTGCCAGAACTACACGTGGAACCAGAAGCCGGTCACGCGCGAGGCGTACATGGCGGCGTTTGACGCGATCTACGACGAGAAAAGTGCCGTCGAGCCGACGGGCTGCGTCGATTACGACACCATCATGAAGGTGCTGGGTGCGTAAGGAGGATAGGACCATGAGAAGACTGTGGACGGCGGTCCTGTGCGCGTGGCTCTGCCTGATGGCGATGCCCGCGCTGGCGGAGCAGACTGCGGGCGATCCGCCGGAAGAGGTGCTCGTGCACATCGCATCGAACTGGCCGGCGTACACGCTGGAGGATTACACGCTGCTCGAGGACCTGCCGGACGGCAGGGACTACGGCTTTGCGCTGCTTGCCCGGGACGGACAGCGCATCCTGGTCGTCTACCGCGCCCGGGAGGGGGAAACGATGAGCTGCTGGCTGCGCACGGAGAAGGCTGTGCCGCAGGGCGAGGGCTGCGCGTGGCTGGGGCGTGACTGGGACGATGAGGAGTGGCCGGAGAACCTCGTGGAGGACGGCGGGCCGCGCTACGAGGGCGAGACGCGCGAGGCGCTGATCGTCAATTTCAGCCCGGATGCCGGGGAGGACCAGACCGTCTGCTACCGCTGGCGAAACGGCGGCTTTCGGCTGAGCGGCTACCTGCTGCCGGGCGACACGCCCGGCAGCGACCGGCTGTTTGCACGCGTGGGCGAGGGCGTGATCGAGTTCTATCCGTTTTACAGCGGGAGAAACGGGGACAACGTCACGACCGTGTACGGCGAACTACAGACGGACCTGCGGTACGCGAGCTATGCGACGTTCCCGATGAGTATCGCTGCGGCCCGCGAGAAGCTCAGCGTTGCGCCGAAGAACGTCGTCGCGGGTGAATTCCATGCGCAGGATGTGAAATTCAGCGGCGGCAGGCAGTATCCGGTCTATCTCGGCCCGGGCGAGGCGTATGCCCGCAGCGCGGACGGCAAGGGGCAGGTCAGCACGAACGGCTGGATTCAGGTGTTCGGCGAGTACGACGGGTACATCATGATCCAGTACGGCATCAGCGCGAAGCGGTTCCGCGTCGGCTGGATCGATGCCGACGCGCTGCCCGGGAGCGCTCAGGTGCCCGCGCTGTCCTTCGTAAACGAGGCACAGGTGCTCCTGCAGGACTGCGCCATGACGGACGACCCGTTCATGAGCCGGACCGCCATTGCGCAGCTTGCGGCGGGCACGCAGGTGACTGTCCTCGCGGACTTCGGCGATTACCTCTACATCGAGACGACCGTGGACGGACAGACGGTCTGGGGCTTTGTTCCTGCAGATGCGATCACCAAGGAATAAACCGACTTTCGGTCGGAATGCCGGCCTGCGAGCCATCGATATAAAAACAGACCGGAAGTCGGTATCGGACTCCGGTCTGTTTTTCTGCTGCGTTCCTTACAGCTTCACCTGTCCGGCGACCGCCGCGGCGGCATCGGCCATCAGCGGGTTGTCCACCGTCTCGATGGCGCCCTCGTCGCACAGCTGCGCGGCCTTCGGGTCAAACGGCAGCTGCGCCAGCACCGGCAGGCTCAGCTCGGCGGCCTCCTGAGCGATGCGGGATTTGCCGAACAGCTCGATGCGCTTGCCGCAGTCCGGGCACAGCGCGTAGGACATGTTCTCGATCAGCCCGAGCACCGGGATGTTCATCATGGAGGCCATGTTGACCGCCTTGCGCACGATCATGCCGACGAGGTCCTGCGGGGTAGAGACGACGACCACACCGTCGAGCGGGATGCTCTGGAAGACGGTCAGCGGCACGTCGCCGGTTCCCGGGGGCATGTCGATGACCATGACGTCGAGCTCGCCCCAGGAGACGTCCTCCCAGAACTGCTTGACCGCCCCGGCGATGACCGGACCGCGCCAGATGACGGGGGAATCGTCGCGCTCGAGCAGCAGGTTGATGCTCATGACACGCACGCCGTTTTCCGTCTCGGCGGGGAAGATGTGCTCGCCGTCGCCCATGGCCTTTTCGCGAATGCCGAACATCTTGGGGATGGACGGGCCGGTGATGTCAGCGTCCAGCACACCGACGCGGTAGCCCATGCGCGAGAGCATGACGGCCAGCTCGCCCGCGACGAGGGATTTGCCCACGCCGCCCTTGCCGCTGACCACGCCGATGACCTTGCGGACCTTCGGCGGCTCCTTTGCGGGCTCGTCGGCCTGCTCGTTATGATTGTGGCTGCAGCCGGCGCAGGCGGGCTTGGTGCCGCACTCGCTGGGCGCGCAGCCCGCTTTGAGTTCCTCAGACACGGAAATTACTCCTTTCGATCTGTGGGGATCTTTGCTATAATAGGATGGACAGGGGTCCAATCCCAGTATACCCCACTATCATACCATGATTTGGCTAAAAATCAAGTGCCTGCGCCCATGCGGCGGGAAAGGATTGACATGAAAAGAGGAATCTGCCTTTTGCTGACGGCTGTGCTGTGCCTGGCAGGCGGTTGCGCACAGGCGCAGGAGTACGACGCACAGGTCATGACGGCGTGGCTTGCGCGCTTTTGTGATGCGCTGGCGCAGCTGCCGGTGCTGGGCGATCCGCAGCGGACGGCGGACCCGGCGCGCCCGGGCGAGTACCTGCTGGAATACGAATTCGGCACGGTGACCTCGTGCGCGGCAGAGCATGTGCAGCCGGAGGATGTGCTGGAGATCGACGTGCGCACGCAGCAGGTGACCGACTGCCGGGGCATGCGCGTGGGCATGACGCTGGGCGAGGTGACCGGCGGGCAGCACGTCGGGCGCAGCAGCACGCAGCTGTACGTGCTGGGCACGCAGGAGGCCGGCATCGGCTTTTCCTGGGCGTATCTGGGCGATGGCGGTGTGTACGGTGTCGAGTACATCACCTACGGCGGCGAAGGCGCACAGATGACCGAGTACACGCTGACCTATGTGCTGGATGAAGCCCAAACGGTCAGCGCCATCCGTGTGCGCTGCGCGCAGACGACGCAGGCGCAGGCGGAGCAGGCGATGCGCACGGCCGAGGAGATCGCCTCGCGCCAGCAGGGCGAGGTCTACGCGGTGCAAAACAGTGCGGCGATGCTGGAAGCGGACGATCTGACCGTCATGGGCGTGCGCGCGCTGGGCACGCAGGTGGCGGAGCTGGTGGCAGCGCTGGGCGAGCCGGTCGAGGTGCAGGCACTTGAGCGGGGCCGCGGCCGCCTGCTGCTCTACGAGGGCGCGGCGGTGGAGCTGTGCCTCAACGAGCAGACGGGCGAGGAGGTCGCCTGCGGCGTGAGCGCGAGCAGCCCGGATGTGGCCGGGCCGCGCGGGCTGTGCGTGGGCATGAGCGTGCAGGAGGCGGCGGCGCTGTTCCGCTGCGACGAGGACGTCTACGCCGTCGGCGGCACGATGTATATGGAAGGAGAGGCCGCGGGCGAGCCGCCCTGCGGCGAGCTGATCCGCGAGGGCGGGGAAACGGTGCTTCGCTATGCGGCGGCGCTTCCGTCCGGGCATACGGCGGTGCTCAGCGCGGGCGTGACGGACGGGATGATCGCCTATTGGCATTTCTTTGACAATCAGGAGGCCGGACATGACGGGATCTGAGGACGCGCGCTTCGTGCTGCGCAACGCCCGGCACCTGGCGGCGGACTACATGCGCCGAACGGTGCGCCCGGGCGATACGGTTGTGGACGCGACGATGGGCAACGGGCAGGACACGCTGTTCCTGTGCGGGCTGGTCGGAGAGGCGGGACATGTCTATGCGTTTGACGTGCAGGCGGAGGCTGTGGAGCGCACGCGTGTGCGTCTTGACGGGGCAGGTGTGCTGCCGCGCGCGACGCTGCTGCTGGCTGGGCACGAGACGATGGCATCGCACGTTTCGGCCGGAATTCAGGCGGTCATGTTCAATCTGGGCTGGCTGCCCGGCGCGCAGCACGCCGTGACGACGCTCGAGCGCACGACACTCCCGGCGGTGCAGGCGGCCTGCGCGCTGCTTGCCCCGGGCGGCATCGTCACCGTGTGCATCTATCCGGGGCACGAGGAGGGGCGGCGGGAGCTGGCGGCGCTTGACCGGTTTGCCGCCTCGCTCTCCCCGCGCGCATACAATGTCCTGCGCCATGAGTTCATGAACGGCCCGGACAACACGCCGCAGCTGCTGCTCATCCAGCGCAACACATGAGCGCACACATTATTACGAATCTGTTAAGATTGTCCACGATTTCGCTTTTTTTGGAAATCGGGGAGGAAATAAGGTGTAATTTGTTGAATTGAGAAAACGGGAAAAATTGTATCTGGTGTGCGGATTTTCCAAAAGGTCCGCGCACGGGACCCATATGATTACGGAGGCGATAGTGGAATGAGCACCCTTCAGGATCTCAATCAGGTGCTCTCGCGCAAGCAGGCCATCCTTGAGTCCGCTGGCGTCGAGAAACAGAAGCAGAGCGGCAAGCTGACCGCGCGCGAGCGCGTTTCGCTGCTGCTGGACGGCGGCAGCTTCGTGGAGCAGAGCATGCTCTTCGCGGATGCCGGCGTCGTGACCGGCTGCGGCACCGTCGAGGGCCGTCCGGTCTATGTGATTGCGCAGGACTTTGCCGTGATGGACGGCGCGGTCGGCGAAAAGCAGGCGAAGAAGATCGTCAAGGTCCTCGAGCTCGCCCGCAAGACCGGCACGCCGGTGGTCACCCTGTGCGACAGCAACGGCGCGCGCGTGGGCGAGGGCGCGGCGGCGCTTGAGGCGTATGCCGACATCTTCGCGCACATGGCCCGCCTGAGCGGCGTGGTGCCGATGATCGCCGTGGTGGCCGGTCCGTGCGTGGGCGCGGCGGCGATGACGGCGCAACTGTCCGACATCGTGCTGGTGGCCAAGCCCGCCGGCGCGCTGATGGTGGCCGGCCCGCAGGTGCTCGCCTCCACGATGGGCAAGGACCTCAAGGCCGAGGACCTGGGCGGCGGAAAAACCGCTGTGGAGTACGGCGCGGCGCACTTCGCTTGCGAGACCGAGGAGAAGGCCATCGCGCAGGTCAAGACCCTGCTGGGCATGCTTCCGGCCAACAACCTTGAGGACGCGCCCTTTGCGCCCGAGGAGGACATGAACCGCCTCGTCGAGGGCCTTGCTGCGGGCGCGGACGGCCGCGAGGTCATCACTGCGCTGGCCGATACCGGCTCCGTCGTCGAGCTGGGCAAGGGCTTCACCGGCGCTGTGACGGCGCTAGGCCGCATGGCCGGGCGCACGGTCGCCTTCGTCTACACCGGCAAGGGCGATACCTGCGACAAGCGCATGAACAAGATCACCCGCTTCGTCCGTTTCGCGGACTGCTATAACATCCCGGTGGTTTCCCTGGTCGATTCGACCGGCTTTGAGCTCTTCCCGACCATCGACCGCCAGATGAGCGTCATGAAGGCCGCGTCCGCGCTGGTCTACGCCTACAGCGAGGCGACGACCGTGAAGGTGACGCTGGTCATCGGCAGCGCGGTGGGCGCGATGTACGTCGCCATGGGCGGCAGTGCCAATGCCGACGCGACCTATGCCTGGCCGGGCGCGGTCATCAGCCCGATGACCGGCGAGGCCGCCATTCAGGTCATGTGGAAGGACCAGATCAAGGCGAGCCAGGGCGACGCCGTAAAGGCGCGCGAGGAGCTGGCCGCCAAGTACGAGGCCGAGGTCGCCGACGGCGTCTGCGCCGCAGCCGCGGGCCTGGTGGACGACGTGATCGATCCGGCCGACAGCCGCAAGATGGTGATTGCCGCGCTGGAGCTGCTCTCCAGCAAGCGCGATTCCAACCCGCCCAAGAAGCACGGCAACATGCCGCTGTAACCAGGGGAGGAAGCACTGATGTTTGCAATTCTGAAATATGGTCTCTCCGTCGCCGCCGTCGGCATCCTGACGGTCTTCGTCGCCCTGATCATCCTCATCGGACTGATCAAGGTCATGGAGCTCGTCATCGGCGGCGTGACGAAGAAGAAGGCCGCGCCCGCGCCTGCGCCCGCCGCACCCGCGCCGGCTCCGGTCATCGAGGAGACCGCTGAGGAAGAGGATGAGGGCGAGCTCATCGCCGTCATCGCGGCTGCGGTTGCCGCGGCCATGGAGGCGGCCGGAGCGGAGGAGCCCACGGGCTTCGTCGTGCGCTCCATCCGCCGTGTCAACAACGCGCCTGCGTGGAACCGCGCCGGCCGCGAGGAGCAGGTTTACAGCAGAATGTAAGCCGTGACCAACCCAAGACAACAAACTGCGAGGAGGATCTTCGTTATGCGTAATTTTGTGATCACCGTGAACGGCACCCAGTATGAGGTCGCTGTTGAAGAAGTCGCTGCCGGCGCCGCCCCTGTGGCTGCCGCGCCCGCCGCTGCCCCCGCCGCCCCCAAGGCCGCTCCGGCCGCCAAGAAGGCCGCTCCCGTGGCCGCCGTCGCCGGTGAGAAGGTGACCGCGCCGATGCCGGGCAACATCATCGATGTGAAGGTGCAGGCCGGCTCCACCGTCAAGAAGGGCGACGTGCTGGTCGTCCTGGAGGCCATGAAGATGGAGAACGAGATCATGGCGCCGCGCGACGCGAAGGTGGCGCAGGTGCTCGCCACGAAGGGCGCTGCCGTCAACACCGGCGATGCGCTGGTCGTGCTCGAATAATACGCAAAGGGGTTAAGCACTGTGAAAAAGATTCTGAGCGTACTCCTCGGACTGGCGCTGTGCTGCATGCTCGCGGTGCTGCCCGCCTGCGCCGAGGAAGCCGAAGCCCCCGCGGCTCAGGCCACGGCCGTTCCGACCAACGGCAACGGATATGCGACGCTCGTCAGCGATGCGAGCGAGCTGATTCCCGTGTATGTGGATGAGGCGGCAGAAGGTGCGATCGGATCGCTCGATCAGGCGATTGCCGACTTCAGCGTCGGCGATACCGTCATGGGCCTGGTCAGGGATTCCGGCATCTACGATCTGGTGACGCACAACTGGAAGAGCGGCGTCATGATCCTGATCTCCTTCCTGCTGCTGTATCTGGCGATTGTCAAGCAGTTCGAGCCGCTGCTGCTGATGCCCATCGCGTTCGGCATGCTGCTGACGAACCTGCCGCTGGCCGGCATCATGGACGAGCCGGTCTATGAGATCATCTCCAACCCGACCTACCACGGCAAGAACGGCGTGCCGATCTACAACGGCGAGCTGTTGGTGGGCTATCAGTACGTCAAGGCGAACGGCGGCCTCATGTACTACCTGTATCAGGGCGTCAAGCTGGGCATCTTCCCGCCGCTCATCTTCATGGGCGTCGGCGCGA
>CAMENN010000006.1 GCA_945928315.1 uncultured Clostridia bacterium | reverse complement strand
TCAGCCAGCAGAAGTACGACGTGCTGCTGTGCACGACGATCATCGAGTCCGGCCTCGACATCCCGATGGCGAACACGCTGATCATCTATGACGCGGACCACTTCGGCCTCTCGCAGCTGTATCAGATGCGCGGGCGCGTAGGCCGATCGAGCCGCCTGGCCTACGCCTATTTCACCGTGCGCCCGGGCAAGGTGCTCTCCGAGCAGGCGCAGAAGCGCCTCGACGCCATCCGCGAGTTCACGGAGTTCGGCTCCGGCTTCCGCATCGCCATGCGCGACCTGGAGCTGCGCGGCGCGGGCAACCTGCTTGGCCCGCAGCAGAGCGGCCATCTGGCGAACATCGGCTACGACCTGTACTGCAAGCTGCTGGAGGAGGCCGTGCTGGAGGCGCAGGGCAAGACGCCAGAGCCCAACCGCGACGTGGAGACGCGCATGGACGTGCACGTCAACGCCTATCTCCCGGCGGAGTACGTCACGGGCGACCGCCAGCGGCTGGAGGTCTACAAGCGCATCGCGTCGATCCGCACGGCGGAGCAGCGCGACGACATCGAGGACGAGCTGATCGACCGCTTTGGCGACGAGCCGCAGTGCGTGGCGAATCTGGTCGCGGTGGCCTACCTCAAGGCGATGTGCCAGCGCATCGGCATCGACCGCGTCATCCAGAGCGACGGGCGCATCGACATGCGCTTCGCTCCGGAGGCGCAGGTGGACGGGAAGGCGCTGTTTGGGGCCGTCACGGGCTTTGACAAGCGGCTCACGCTCTCGGCGGGCAGTCCGGTAACGCTGTCCCTGCGCGACGCGACGTTGGCGCGCGAGGACATGCTGCACCTGTGCGTCAAGGTGATGGAGCGCCTGCTCGCGCGCATGGGCGAGCACGCGGCGTGAGCGCACAAAGAAACGGGCTGTAAGCGCGAAGCGATGAAGGGTCAAGGGATGAAATCCCTTGCGGGGTCAAGGGGCAGAGCACCTGTGGGGTTTGGGGCAAAGCCCCATCGTCCCCTATCGCGAAGCGATCAAAGAAAAAAGCCGTCAGAGAGCGAAACGGTCCCTGACGGTGAGCTTCCCCGCGGCCTGCCTGGCCGCACAGCGTGCCGGAAAGAAATTTTGCAAAGGGGTTGCTTTTTGCCCTTCAATCGGGTACAATGGGTAGGTAGAATGTGATGACGGATGGAGCTCATGCAATGCGAGGGTGTGAACCTTGTCAGGGCCGGAAGGCAGCAGCAATAAGCATTGTATCGTGTGTGCCGTGGGATTTTCTGCCCCGAGCATTCTACACTGTGAGCGATCAGGGCGCCGGAGAGATCCGGCGCTTTTTCTGTGCAGAGGAGGATCAGCATCCCAGCGCGCCTGCCCGGGCGAGAAATGCCTCCTGCGTCGCCGCATCCGCGGGCTGCTGGCGGGCCTCGTCGAACAGATAGGTGTTGAGCAGCTCGTGCGCGGCGGGCATATCGGTCAGGTCGGCGGTCATCGCGACGGCCATGTCCTGCGCCGGGGAGACGATCAGGAACTGGCCGTTGCTGCCGTCGCCGCGGAACCGGTCGCCCGTGCAGCGCCAGAGGTGGTAGCCGTAGCCCTGCGCCCATTCCGGCTTCGGGGCGGGCGTGCGGTGCGCGGTGTCGATCTGCACCTGCGTCGCGCGGGCATACCAGTCCCCGGGCAGCAGCGCGCGGCCCTGCCAGCGGCCGCCATGCAGCAGGCAGACCCCGAAGCGCAGCAGCGATTCACAGGAGAGGTACAGCCCCCAGCCGCCGCAGCACACGCCCTGCGGGCTCATGTCCCAGCGGGGGCGGGGGATGTCCAGCGGCTCAAACACGCGCGGCATCAGGTAGTCGGACACGGTCGTGCCGGTGACCCGCTGCACCATGCAGGAGACGAGATAGGAGCCGTGGCTGTTGTAGCGGAAGCATGTGCCCGGCTCGGCGTCGCAGCCGCAGGCGAGTACGGCGCGCGCCCAGTCCTCGCCGGGGCAGGCGTCGGGGCGGAAGATGTGATCGAGGTTGTCCGAGCGCTGCGCGAGGCCGGAGCTCATGGAGAGCAGGTGATGCAGCGTCACCTGCTGCAGCCACGGGTCCGGCGCGGACGGCGCGGCGTCAGCCAGCACGTCGAGTACGCGGCTGTCATAGGAGAGCAGCCCCTCGCTCACGGCAAAGCCCGCGGCCAGCGAGGTGAACGGCTTGCTCAGCGAGTAGCAGATATGCGGCTCATCCGCCGTGTGCGGGGCAAATTGCATACTGGCAGCGAGCAGGCCCCGGCGGTAGATCATGACGCTGTGGTGCTCCATGCCGGAGGCCTGCACGGCGTAGAGATAATCGAGCAGCGCGCGGGAGGAGAGGGCGGCCTCCTCGGGCACGCGGGCAACGGACCAGGGCTGCATGGCGAAAACCTCCTTCACCGGCCGGCGGAAATCCTTCTGTCCGCATTATAGGCGGACCTCTGGTTTCTGTCAAGAACCGCCGCGCGATAGTGCGATTCCCTCTTGCTCGGAGCGCGGGTTTCATCTATACTATAGGTGATTTCACGGCGCGGCACGGGGGAAAAGGCATCCGCGGCGGGATGAAAAGGGGGGCGTCATGATCGGAAAGCTGAACGCGCAACTGAACGGCATGTTTACCAGCGATCAGTTCACCTACGGGGAGCTGCGCAGCATGTTCCTCACGCTGGTGATGGACCAGTTCTTCATCGTCTTCATCAACATCCTCTCCACGGCGATGGTCTCCTCCACGGGCGAGGCGGCCATCGCGGCGACGAGCATGGTCGGCTCGGTCAATTCGCTGGTCGTGCTGGTGTTCACGGCGCTGGCTGTGGGCGGCTCCATCGTCATCGCCCGCGCGAAGGGCCTGGGCGACCTGCACGGCATCCGCCACGCCATCGGCGGCACGATTGCCCTGTGCGGCGCGACGTCCATCGTGCTCAGCTCGCTGCTCTTCCTCGGCTCGAAGGGGCTGGTGAACCTGCTGTATCCGAGCGCGGAGCCGCTGCTCATCGGGTATTCCATCCACTACATGCGGCTCATGTGCATCTCGTTCGTGCCGTATGCGGTGTTCAACGCGATCTTCAACGCCTTCCGCAGCGTCGGCGACACGCGCTCGAGCCTGGCGCTGACCATCGTCATCAACGGCGTGCACCTGATCTGCAGCTTCCTCTTCATCAACATCCTGCACCTGGGCGTCACCGGCGCGGGCCTGTCCTACATCGTCGCGCGCGTCGTCGGCGCGGTCGTGGCACTTTTGTGGCTGCTGGTCATCCACAACGAGTTCTTTGTGCGGGTGTGTCACCTGTTCCACTTCTCCAAAAGGATCACGAAGGAGATCGTCTCGCTGGGCATTCCGATCGCCTCGGAGTCCGCGCTGTTTCAGGGCGGCATGCTGCTGGTGCAGGTCTACCTCGCCCGGCTGACGACGACCGAGCTGGCGGCGCACAGCGTGGCCAACTCGGTGCTCAACCTCTTCTATTCCACGGGCAACGCGCTCACCGCGCTGACCAGCACGGTCTGCGGCCAGTGCTTCGGCGCGCACGCGTACGAGCAGGTGCGCCGGTACTGCCGCAATCTCGTGCGCGCGGGCCGGGTGATCCTGCTGATCACCTGCTGCATCCTGCTGCCGCTGCTGCCCGCGATTTTGCACCTGTATCACCCGACGCAGCAGGCGCTGCCGACGATTTATACCTGCCTGATGATCGCCTCGGTGGGCATCTGCACGATTTGGTGCGACGGCTACGTCACGCCGATGGCGCTGCGCGCGTCCGGCGACATCCTGTATTCGACGGTTGTCTCGGTGGCCTCGCTGTTCATCGGACGAATCGCTATCGGCTATCTGCTCACCATCCCGCTCGGCCTCGGCGTGCCGGGCATGTGGTTGGGCATGATGGTGGAGTGGGGCGTGCGCGCCGTCGCGCTGCGGCTGCGCGTGAAGGGCGAGCGCTGGCTGTCCCATCACGCCTGAGGGAACGAATCGGAAGGAGGAAGGACCATGAAAACCATCATGGCGGTCGGCGCGCATACGGGCGATGCGCAGCTCACCAGCGGCCTGCTCCTGGCGCGCCACGCGCAGGAGGGCGACCGCATCGTCACGCTCGACCTGACGGCCGGCGAGCGCGGCACGCCCGCGGGCTTCACGCAGGAGAGCTTCCGCCAGTACAACATCGAATGCGCGGGGCAGTTCGCGCAGATGCTCGGCGGCAAGAGCATCGTGCTGGACATTCCGGACGGCGAGCTGACGTATTCGCAGGAGCTGGCCATCCGCATCAGCGACATCATGCGCGAGTACGAGGTCTCAACCGTGCTCTACCACTGGAAGAACTCCATGCACAAGGACCACATCGCAGCCAGCCAACTGACCACCGACGCGATCTTCTTCGCCTCGCTGGGGACGTTTGAGCGGCCGCTGCCGCCCGCGCCCATCCGGCGCTTCCTCTATGCGGAGAACTGGGAGGACAGCGAGGGCTTCGTGCCCTACGCCTACTTTGACGTGACGCAGGCGTTCCCGCTGTGGAAGGAGGCCGTCAGGAAGCTCTGGCTGACGGAGCACAGCCGGGATTTCAGGTATCTGCAGTATTACGAGGGCCTTGCGCGCATGCGCGGCGCGCTCATCAAGAAGGAATACGGCACGGCGTTCGGCATCGACGAGTATGCCAAGCGCGTGGTGATGGAGACCTGACGCGATTCCCTGTTGGAAGCGAGCTATAGATGCGGCAGCTATGGTTTGAAGGGAAACCTTCAAGCCATAGCTGCTTTTTTGATGCAGCGGAAAGCGAGAATTTCACCATGAAGCTCACCTGCTGCAGAAAAGGAGGCTGCCTGCGGCCCGACCTTGACCTGACCGAAGCAGAGCAGCGCCCTCTGGGAAAGTACGGACGGATGCGCCTGCGCTGCAGCCTTCATCCGCAGAAGGACAGACACACCTTCATGTTTTTCACGCTGCGCCTCCGCCAAACGACGCACCAATGAGAAAGGATGACAAACACATGCAGCTGCACCTTGCCCATGAAAAAGGCGTCCCGATTCAACCCGGAATGATCGGCCTGTTCTTTGAGGACATCAACTACGCGGCGGATGGCGGCCTGTACGCCGAAATGATTGAGAACCGCTCGTTTGAATTCCTCGATTGCAGCGGAACCGTGGGCGATTACTACACCACCCACGACTGTGGCTATGGCGGGCATCCCACCACGGACTTCGGCGAGGGCAGCATGGCCTATGTGATGGGCAGTCCGGTCAATCGGGTGAATCCGCACTATCTGCACTCTCTGGGCGGACAGGGCTATGCCCACGACTCGTCCTGGACGCGCGGACAGGGCTGGGGCGTCTATGGCTTTATGATCAGCTATCGCCATACCGGCGAGATGAGTTATTTGCGCACGGCGGAGCGCATCGCGGATACCATCGTGCCCCATATCCCGGAGAGCGGCATCATCCCGGTGGACTTCTGCCAGCCTGCACAGCCCGCATGGGAGGATTCCTGCGGAGCCTGCGTCATCGCCGGAGGATTGCTGGAGCTGGCGAAGGCGGAAATCATCCCGGCTCAGAAGCGGGCGCTGTATCTGGGAAAGGCGTTGCGGATACTGCATGCCATCGATGAAAAGCGCGCGGACTGGAGCGAAGGCTGCGACAGCATCGTGCTGGGATGCAGCGGCGCCTATCACGACAGGAACCACCATTTCACCATGGTCTGCGCGGACTGCTATTTTGTCGAGGCCATTGCCAGACTGCGGGGCAGCAGGCTGTGAATGTGGTAAGGAGGCTGCCCGGGAAAAACGGTACGCCACGTCAAGGCTCATGACCTCCGGCCGGAAGCTCATTGACAACCGCTGCTCCGGTTCGGAGGCACGCACAGCCTTCCGCGGTCAGCCGGCGGCCATCTTCCGGCAGGACGAATTCTGATAAAGGAGCATCACCATGGCGGAAATTATCATCCGGGATGATCTGATTCATCTTCGCAACGACCGGATCAGCTATGTCATGGGCAGGCTGCAGGGCGGCATATAGACCCAACTCTACTTTGGCAGGCGGGTGAAGGATTACCATGCTGCGCCGTCACCGCCTGGCGGAGGACGCCTCCTTCTCCATGCAGAACTGCGCCATGAACCGCGTACTTCAGGAGTATCCGTCCTATGGGCTGGGCGACATGCGGGAGGACGCGCTGATCATTCGCCGGCAGGACGGCACGGCATCCTGCGACCTGCGCCTTGTATCCGCAGAGGTGACCGAGGGCAAGTATGGCATCCCCGGCCTTCCTGCCGCCTTTGGCGACAATGCCCGGACGCTCCGCCTGACCCTGCGGACGAGCTGCTGAACATGACGGTCACACTGCTGTACGCCATCTTCGACGACTGCGACGTGATTGCCCGCAGCGCCGTCATCACCAACGAGGGCAGCGCGCTCCTCGTGCTCGAACGGGCGGACAGCCTGTGCCTGAAGCTGCCGGATGACCGCTACGACCTGATCACCCTCTCCGGAGATTGGGCCAGAGAACGGGATGTGATTCGCCGCCGGCTGAATCCCGGGCATCAGGGCGTGTCCAGCCTGCGCGGCGCAAGCAGCCATCAGGCGTCGCCCTTTGCCGCGCTGGTGTATTCGGGCAGCTTCTTTGCCACGGTGGATGTGGATGAGCAGCGCTGCACGCGCCTGAGGATGGGGCTGAACGACCGTCACTTCCGCTGGACGCTGTCCGCCGGTGAGTCCTTCCGTGTGCCGGAAGCGGTGCTGGCGTACAGCGCCCATGGTATGGACGGCATGAGCGCCCAGTTCCACACCCTGTGCAGGGAGCACGTCGTTCGCGGAAGGTACGCCCATGCGCCCCGTCCGATTCTGCTGAACAACTGGGAAGCCACCTATTTCAACTTCGATGAGGACAAGCTGGTAAATATCGCCGAAAAGGCCGCGCAGATGGGCATTGAGCTCTTTGTGCTGGACGACGGCTGGTTCGGGCACCGCGACGATGACAGGACCTCTCTGAGAGACTGGACGGTGGACCATCGCAAGCTGCCCAATGGCCTCAGGCGCCTTGCAGACCGGGTGCATGCCATGGGCATGAAATTCGGCCTTTGGTTTGAACCGGAGATGGTGTCTCCGGACAGCGTCCTCTCCCGCGAGGATGTGTGCGATTTCATCTACCGTGCTGTGGCGGACGTGCTGCGTGAAAATGGCATTGACAATGTCAAGTGGGACATGAACCGCAACATCAGCAATGTGGGCTCCACGGCGCTGACGGCCATGCGGATGCCGGAGCTGCCGCACCGGTACATACTGGGTCTGTACAGTGTGCTGGAGCGTTTGCAGGCGGATTTTCCCGAGGTGCTCTTTGAAAGCTGCGCCTCCGGCGGCGGACGCTTCGACCTGGGCATGCTGCACTACATGCCTCAGACCTGGTGCAGCGACAACACCGATGCCGTCAGCCGCTGCCGCATTTAGTACGGCACGTCCATGGTGTTCCCGCCCTTCGCGATGGGGGCGCACATCAGCGCGGTTCCCAATCATCAGACCGGGCGTATCACGCCCCTGATGACTCGTGCCCTCGTGGCCATGAGCGGATGCTTCGGCTTCGAGCTGGATCTGAATCTGCTCTCGGGGGAGGAGCTTGCCCGGGTGCAGCAGGTGGTTGCCCGTGTGAAGGCGCTGCGGGAAACGCTGTTGTATGGTGATTTCCACCGGCTGCTGAGCCCCTTTGAAGGCCATGATACGGCCTGGATCACCGTGTCCGGGGACAGGCAGGAGGCCATCCTGATGGCCTTGCGTGACCTGGCTCAGCCGAACGGCTCGCCGCTGCTGGTGCAGCTGTCGGCCTTCATACGGACAGGCTGTACCGCGTGGAGGAGACCGGTGAAATCTACGGCGGCGACGAGCTGATGTACAGCGGCTGCAGCATTGCCTTCCCGCAGGGGGATGCAGCTTCGGTCAGCCGGACACTTCATACGCTCTGATACGGACTTGGGTGATGGGGAGGAGTTTTTGCAATTTCAGTTCTGGATGCATCCGGCCAGGTTCTGGCAGCCTCTGCCCATGAGAATAAAGCGCTGCTGTGTATCAATCATGCTTATGCGCCCGGAGAGGGAATGTCATTGACGCGGGTGTAAAGCACCTTTGGGTGCAGATGGATGCTGCGCTGCTGCCGGGCGAGGTCTATCTGCCCACAGGCAGGACCGCATGGCCGGTGCCCCACATGGAGCATCATCTGGCCTGCAGCCCGGCAACATTCAGCGGAGAGCGCCATATGATCACCGCCAGGGTCATGCCCGCAGCGTCATTGACGGTGTGCGCATCAGCAATTCTCACGGCGAATGGCCCTGACAGAGCTGGGGCATTGGCGCGAGAGAGGATCACTCCTTTGTCTGGTCAAAGACCCAGTCGCGGATGCTTTCCACATCAAAAGCCACCCGTCATGTGTTCATGTGCTCCGTCACCGCGCTGACAGGCGTATCCTCGCGCATGACCGTCCCCGCGTCAAACACCGTCCAGTAGAACGAGCAATCATCGGAAATCATCTCGCTGCTCAGCCGGTTTTGTTCCTCGATAGGAAGGCGGGCGGACCATTCGCCCTGAATCACCTGTGTTCCTGCCGCACTCACGGCTTCCTGAATCGCCGTCATGCCGGGATAGGCACGCTGATCCCCCGCGGAGCAAAGCATCCAGATGCTCTGTCCCGACAGCTCCGCCAGGCGGTCCTCATAAGCGGCATCCGCCTGCCCGGCAACCAGCATGGCAGCGGCAAACAGATCCGGATGATCGATCATCATTTTGATCGCGCGAATGGTTCCCGAGGACTGTCCCGAGAGATACACCCCGTTTTGATCCACGGGATATGCTTCCATAATGGCTTGAAGCAGCTCGATCGTGTACTCCGGGTTTGAGGAATTGGCGCTGACGTACTGCGGGGCCAGCACAATGCAGGGATGCTCCTGCTGGCTTTCCTCAGATACAAAGATCACGGCGCCCTTGCTCTCCGTCAGCGTCAAAACGGGGTCGTTGCCCTCGCCCGTCGCGTCCGGCATGAACAGCATCAGCGGCAGCAATTCCGATCCATCCGCACATACAGGCACATAGATATTGACCATCAGCTCCGTTCCGTCCGCACAGGTGAACACCAGCTGCGAAAAGTCATCCACGAGCAGGTTTTCATTCTCGGTATACACGGTCGTGCCGGTCTGATTCGCTTCAAACACGGTTCCATCGACAGCTGTGATGCCGGATACCTGCTTCCAGGTAACAGAGAGCTGATTGCTGAGGGCGCTTACGATTTCCATGCCGCCCGCAGACATCCCGCCTGTGGGCATCCCGCCGCCCATTCCGTTCTCCGAACCCGGCCTCTGCAGAGGATTCCCAGCATCAGCCGGGCGCTCGCCCCTGTCCTCTCCGCCAATGCCTGATTCGCCGTCACGGAGCGTCGTATATCCGGGGTTGGTGTAGTCAAGGCTCAGCTCGATGCAGACATATCTGCCGGATGCGCTCTGGCAGGGCGCAGTCCGCTCATCAGTCACATACACAGCAGCGATTTCATATCCTTCGACAGCATAGTCCTACTCGCTGACCGCCTCTGCGGCCAGCTCTTCGCCGTAATCCAGCAGCAGCATCCACGGCTTCTGACCATCGCCATCCACGATGGTGGTCAATGTCGCGCTGAGCACCTGCCCGGCTCCCTGCTCCGCTGCGCATCCCGCTGCGCAAGCCAGCAGGAGACACGCCAGAACGCACACGATAATTCGCTTCATGGTTGTTCCTCCTTGTTTTGTCTGCTTACTTTCCGTTTCTGGACGCCTTCGCACCGCTCATTGTGCTGCGTCTGCCGCCTCCGGACTCGGAGCCGTCGTTGGTGGTGATGCTTCCGCCGTTGTGGGTGAATGCCCCGTTGGTATCGATGGTCGTATTGCCGTTTCCGTTGCAGGTGAGATTGAGCGTGCCGCCGTTGACCGTCAGGCTGCCATTGGAGTCGATGCTGTCGCCGTCGGAAATGATGGTAATCGTTCCTCCGTTGATGAGGATCACGCAGCTTCCATCTGCCGCAAACTGGTCCTGTCTTCCGAAGCCGAAGCCCGTTCCGGAGCCGTCGTTTCCGCCAGCAGCGTTGATGCCATCATCGGAAGCCGTGATGTCCAGCGTGCCGCCGTCGATCGTGACGGACTGTCCCTCCACGCCCTCATAGCAGGTGGGAATGGAGAAGCTCCCTGCCTGAATGACCACGGCGGTATCGGCGTGAATGGCGTCATCGCCGGTACGGATGACCCACTCGCCGCCGGTGATGGTCACGTTGCCACCGGCGTGCACGGCGTCGTCCGCGGTATCCAGCACAAACGTCCCGCCATTGACCGTCAGGGCGCCGCCCGCCTTGATGCCCTTGCAGCTTTCCGTGCTCGATGCAGCGCCCGACGATGCTGACGAGGTCGCCCTGAAACCACTCGTGCGCTGCACAGCACTTCCTGTGCTCACCGTTACGGCAGCGCTGCCGCCTCCGGTGGTCAGCTCAAAGCTGCCGCCATCGATTTGCAGATCGCCGCTCGCGCTGAGGGCATCCCCCTGCGCGTCAATGGTCAGGCTGCCGCCGGCGATGTATATGAAGCCCTTGGCGGCATCCTCTTCGTGCTCGGCGTGAATGCCGTCCTTGCCGGATACAATGACCAGACAGCCGTCCGCCACGGCCACGCTGTCCTTTCCTGCGAATCCGTGCCCGGTCGCATTGACAACAAAGGTGCCGCCGGTGATGGTCAGCTCATCCTTGGAGACGACGCCGTGTCCCGCCGGACTGTTGACCGTCAGGCTTCCGGTTCCGTTCAGCGTCAGATCCGTTTTGGCATAGACCACCGCGTCAATCTCATTGTCATCAATCTTCTCGAACGCCCCGCCGTTGGACAGCATGTTCTCCGTGCCGTCTGCCAGCGTCAGGAACACCTTGTCCGCCTGCAGGCAGTAGATAGCGGCAGAGGAAGCGCTGGTGATGTCCGCACCGCCTAAAACGATCTGCACCTTGTCCGTGCTGTCTGCGTTCACGATGATCTGCCCATTGTCGAGCGTGCCGGAAAAGACATAGACGCCCTCATTAAGCAGGGTAATTTGTCCGCCGTCGATCCTCACGGCGTCCGACGCGCAGGTAGCCGTGCTGCCGTCAAGCTGAACCGCGACTGCATCGGCTGCTTCGTAGCCCTGCTTCATGTCCCTGTCGCTGAACAGCCCCTCCGTGCTGATCGTCTGAACCGCAGCAACGGAACCGGCTGCTTCCGCAGAGGCATCTGTCACGCCGGGCAGCGCGCCGCCGCATTCGGACAGCAATGCCGTACTGAGAATAACCGATGCAATGGCCTGTTTCATGTGCCTGTTCATGGTGTTTTTCATGGATTGTCACTCCTTCTTACAAACTGTTTGTGTTGGTATCCTGATAGGATACAGAGATTTCCAGATTGCCGTTCCGGCAGCGCAGCTCGTCGATGAACGCCTTTTTCCTTGCAGGGTCGCGCAGGGTCAGGTCATAGGTCAGCTTAAACAGGCTGCCCATGTTGGTGGTCCTGACATGCCTGAGCGTGTAGTTCGTGGTGTATTCCTCCAGAATCGGATCGAAGACACCGGCATAGTCGAGATCCTCCGGGATGGTGATGTGCAGGGTTTTTCTCCGCCTGCCTTCCCCCAGGTGCACGGCCGTATAGAGCATGGCGACGCCGCCCAGAAGCAGCGAAAACAGCGCCGCATAGCCCAGATACCCCATGCCGGCGATCAGGCCCGCGCCCATCGCGATAAAGACGTCCCCGATCTCCCGGGCAGATCCGGGTGCCGACCGGAACCGAACCAGACCGAACGCTCCGGACACCGCCACGCCGGCGCCCACATTGCCATTGACCATCATGATGACCACGCAGACAACAGCGGGCAGCAGGGCCAAGGTCACGGTAAAGCTCGCGCTGCTCCTTGTGTGCCACATGGTCATGGCGCTCAGCAGCAGGCCGATGAGCAGGGAAACGCCCACGCACAGAAGAAAGTCCGCAGGCGCAATCACGGAGGTCAGCTGGGTGTCGAACACACCCCGAAAAAGCGAATCAAGCATACATCCACACTCCTTGTCTGTTGTTCATCACAATATCCTGATAAGCGACGCCGTATTTGGAAAATGAGGTCTTGAAGATGCGCTGGCGCGAAAGAGCCTGCACCATCCACAGCGGCAGTGCGTCCGAGGTTTTCAGCTCCATCAGCACCAGATCCGGCTGCAGAACCGGTCTCCCCCAGACTTTGGAATCGAGCGTCAGCCAGGTCTGACGGTAGCGGATGTTCTCGTCGAAGGTCACCCGGAAGTCGCCGCCGTTTCGCTCCGCGAAGGCCTCGCGCTCATAGGACAGAAACACCGCCGGCTCAAGCTCTCGGTAGTAGTCCAGCACATAGGCAATCTCCCGGCCAATCTGGCTGTCCGGCAGCTTCATCCGCCGGCTCAGACAGGCGTCCGCCTGAGCCCCCGGCATCGCGATGCGCCGCTTGTACACGACGCCCTGAACCTTCTTCTTCAGCTCCACGAAAACTTCATCGCCTGCTGCCGCGGGGCCATAGCTACGGACCCGCAGCTTCTCCTTGTACACCGGCTTCTCGAGGCTCTCCCGGATCAGCCGGAAGTCCGGCGTATCGTAATAGATGTTGCGAATGGAGCTGTGTCCATAGGCATCCATGGACATATAAGGCTCCATCGCCTCGAGCACCGCATCCCGCTGGCTGCGCGTCATCAGGTATTTGATTTCATATCGTTTGAACACCATCTGGTTGGCCATATCCATGCACTCCTTTCGCCTGATTGGCGAGGCCCATTGTAAAGCCCGAAACATAAATGAACTTAAGAGGCGCAGAAAAATTTCCCGGATTGCTGACATCCGGGCGAAGAATATGATATTCTTTAGCTACAATTAAGGGATCTCCGGTATACTTGAGACAAAATCAACCCTCACGGAGGTGCTCTCATGCGGATTCTGCTTGCAGAGGATGAACGTTCCCTCTCCCGCGCAGTCGTCGCGCTGCTGGAAAAAAACAACTATTCCGCCGATGCCGTCTATGACGGCGCAGAGGCGCTTGAATATCTTGCCGCCGAAAACTACGACGCGGTGATTCTGGACATCATGATGCCGAAAATGGACGGGCTCACCGTGCTGAGAAAGCTGCGCGAGCGCGGCAGTCATGTTCCGGTGCTGATGCTCACCGCAAAATCCGAGGTGGAGGACAAGGTCGCCGGGCTGGACACGGGGACTAACGACTATCTCACCAAGCCCTTTGCCACAGCCGAGCTTCTGGCGCGCATCCGGGCCATGACCCGGACGCAGGCTGTCCAAACGGACAGCCGCCTCTCCTTCGGGAATGTCGTGCTTGATCAGACCACGTTTGAGCTAACCGCGCCCGGCGGCAGTTTCCGTCTGGCCAACAGGGAATACCAGATGATCGAGCTGCTGATGCGCAACCCCCGTCAGGTGATCCCGACGGAGCGATTTCTGGAGAAGATCTGGGGCTATGACAGCGATGTGGAGGTCAACGTGGTCTGGGTCTATATCTCCTATCTGCGCAAGAAGCTGGCGGCCCTGCATGCCAACGTGCAGATCAGGGCCACCCGCAACACGG
Source organism: uncultured Clostridia bacterium (assembly GCA_945928315.1). Taxonomy (GTDB): domain Bacteria; phylum Bacillota; class Clostridia; order Christensenellales; family Aristaeellaceae; genus Ventricola. Next base: position 36,339 of record CAMENN010000006.1, on the reverse strand, counting down.
GCTATTCTCTGGAGGAAAAGCAATGATCAGAAAGCTGCGCATCCGGTTGATCACCGCGTCCATGCTCGCCCTGACGCTGGTGCTGCTGGTGATTCTGGGCGGCATCAATGCCATGAGCTATCGCAAAACCGTATCCGATGCCGACGCCATCCTATCCGTATTGGCGACGAATCAGGGCACATTTCCTCAGAGACTGTCCCCGGCGGAGGATGGAGATGCCCGTAGAAACGCGCCGGGCAGCAAGGCTGCAGACGGCGGTATGCTTCGCAATCGCGGTCTTTCGGACGAAACGCCCTACGAGTCGCGCTTCTTCTCCGTGCTGCTGGATGAAAGCGGTCAGGTGCTCAGCACGGACACCAACAAAATCGCCGCAGTGGATCAAAGCACTGCGGCAGAATATGCACGGGAAGTATATTCCTCCGGGCGAAGCAGCGGTTTTTATGCGCAATACCGTTTTCTCCGCAGCGCGGAAGACGGCGGCATCCGGCTCATTTTTCTCGACTGCAGCCGAAGCCTTTCCGCCTTCTGGTCGGTGCTGCTGTCGAGCATGGTCATCTCCCTGTTCGGGCTTGTGTCGGTTTTGGTGCTGCTGCTCATCTTCTCCCGAAGGATTGTCACCCCGGCGGCGGAGAGCTACGACAAACAGCGCCGGTTCATCACCGACGCAGGGCATGAGATCAAGACGCCCCTCACCATCATCGGCGCCGACGCAGACCTGATCGAGCTGGAATGCGGAGAAAGCGAATGGCTGGATGACATCAAGCGTCAGGTCGCGCGGCTGACCGGGCTGACCAACGAGCTGATTGATCTCTCCCGGATGGATGAGGAGCGTCCGCAGCTTCAGCGCGTGGCGTTTTCCCTTTCCGATGTGACGGAGGATGTGGTGCAGTCCTTTCAGGGGCCGATCAAGTCGCAAGGCAAAGCGCTGCAATCGGACATCCGCCCGCTGCTCACCTGCACCGGCGATGAAAAGGCCATTCGTCAGCTGGTGTCCATCCTGATGGACAATGCCGTCAAGTATTCGCCGGAGGGAGGGGACATCTGCGTCCGTCTTGTGCAGGAAGGCCGCTTCCTGAAGCTGTCCATCTCCAATACGACGGTGTATCCCATAGAAAAGGAACAGCTGAGCCGCCTGTTCGACCGGTTTTACCGCATGGATCAGTCCCGCAATTCGTCAACCGGCGGCTATGGCCTGGGCATGTCGATTGCACAGAGCATCGTGTCCGTTCACAGGGGAAGAATCCGTGCGGAATCCCCTGCCGAAAATGCCCTGACGATCGTGGTCACGCTGCCGCAGTGATCCTCCCAAAACGGCGGGCCGTCTGTCCGGAAGTCCTGCACCAACGCCCGGACGAGGATGAGCTTTGGCGATCTTAAGGACGACGCGGAGGCTGCGGCGGAAATCATTGTGAGCCTATACCTGCGGCACCTGCGAATTGAGCTGTGAGGGCGCATATTCCCGCGAGGACATGGAGCGCATCCTGTCGGAGCTGACCGGGCGCAGGGGGACCAGCGTCCTGATCAGCGATGCGGGTTTCCTGACTGCCGCGCACAGGGATGCGGACAGCTGCGCGGGTCAGACGCTGCTGACCAAGTTCCGCCACTACAACGCAAACAGCTTTTGCGGAAACGCCTTTACGCTGACGCAGATTCTGGGAAGGGAACCCGTAACCCTCCGCGAATACATGAAGAAGAACCTGCTGGGGTAACGGAACCGGCTTTCACAAGGGCGTGCGGGATCAGGAAGCGGACAGCGACGAAACACCTCATCCTCGGGGGAGATCCTTGCTTTGGACGCCCGGCCAGGGCAGACTGCCGGCAATGCGCCATGCAGGGATAAACGGATTTCAAAACGGGGTGAGCAGGGATGAAGACAGTGAAGCAGGACGGCATGCTGATCGAATTTGATTGCGAGGCCGTCATGCGGGACGGCATCATCATTCGCTATGACGTTTACCGCCCCGACCGGGAAGGACAATAGTCTCCTTTTGCCTGTTATCCCGGGCAAAAGAGCTTGATGATGTTCCTGATTCATCTGCAATGATGAAGCTCGCTGCTCGGCCATGCGGAGCAGGCTGAACAGGAATCCCGGTGACAGCGATACGGTGAGGACGAATGCGCGGGCAAACATCAGAAAAGCCGACCGGGGAATGCCCCGGCCGGCTCAAGAAAACGATGCTACTGGACGGGAATCCCGATTCCATCCTTGAATCGAAACCATTCCCATGATCCTGCTTTGCTGTTGCGGATTTCTCCGGATCAGTCCAGCGTCACCGGCAGCGTGCCCATGGGCTGCGCCCTGCCGGTGAGCACATCGATGGCGGCGGCGACAGCCGCGGGCGTGTGCGAATAGCTGCACACAATGTCGTATTCCTTCGGCAGGTGCTGCGCACCGTAGGGCGTGTTCATCAGCACGAGCGCGACCTGCTTGCCCTGCGCATATGCCTCCCGGGCGGCGGCCAGCTCGATGCTGTCCTCGCGCACGTTCTGCATGCCGATGACCAGCGCGTCGTAGTCCCCGGCTTCGCCGAGCCTGTCGAGCGTGGTGTACGCGCCGCCGGTGTGCATCGCGGCCATCTGGCCGAACGTCAGCTGGCGCGGGTCGGCGTGGGTGAGGCCGAAGGCTAGCTCCTTGACCGGCGCGCTGGCATAGAGCACGCGGCCCGTCACGGTGCCGCCGGACAGGCGCGTGATGGCGCGGCGGCAGACCTCGGCGCTCAGCGCGGCGTGCGCGGCGAAGTCCGGCGCGGGCGGCGTGGGGCGGCTGCAATAGACCGCCTTGCCCGCGAGCACATGCGCGACGGCCTCGTCGATGCGCTCCATTGGAATCTCCCCGCTGAGCGCGGCCTGATACAGCGCCTCCATGCAGGCAATCTGCGCCTCCTGCGAGCCGGAGCCGCCGGTGCCGATGCACACGATGTCCACGCCTGCGCGGATGGCGGCGATGCAGCCGCGCTCCATGCCGTAGTGCTCGGCGATGGCCTTCATCTGGATGCCGTCGGAGAACACGATGCCGTCAAAGCCGATGTCCCTGCGCAGGATGCCGGTGAGAATCTCCGGGGACATGGTCGCGGGGACGCCCGGCTCGATCTGCGGGAAGAGGATGTGCGCGGTCATGATGGCCCCGGCGGCCTTCTCCCGGCAGAGCGCGCGATAGGGCGCCAGGCCCGTGGCCTCCAGCTCCTCGCGCGACATGTCCACGGTGGGGAGGAAGTAGTGCGAATCGGCCGTGCTGCTGCCGTGGCCGGGGAAGTGCTTGAGGCAGGCCATCACCCCGGCGGACTGCATGCCCCGGCAGAAGGCCGCGGCATGGCGGATGACGCGCTCCGGCATGTCGCCGAAGGAGCGCACGCCGATGACCGGGCTGGCGACGGCGCTGATGATGTCCACCACCGGCGCGAAGTTGAGCTGGAAGCCCGCGGCGGCGAGCTCCTCGCCCATGGCGCGGCCGACGGCGCAGGTGAGTTCCTCGTCATCCGCGGCGCTGAGCGCCAGGTGGGAGGGGAACCACGTCAGGTCCTGCGCAAAGCGCATGACGCGGCCGCCCTCGTGATCGATGCACAGCAGCGGCGGAATATCCGCGCAGCTGCGCCGGATCTCGGCGGTGAGGGCGTCATTGAGAGCGCGCGCGTCGCCCAGCCCCTGAACGTTGTTGCCAAAGTGTATGACGTTGCCCACGCAGTAATCGCGCAGCGTGCGCACGGCGGCCTCGTCCAGCTCGCGCCCGTCCAGGCTATAGAGCACCAGCTGGCCGATCTTCTGACGGAGGGTAAGTTCCACAAGAAGCACCCCTTTCGGCGGTCTGTATAAAAAGTTTATCCAATGTATCATATTGTATTTGACAATGAACGAAATTGCAAGTAAAATAACAGTATGAATATGCAAAAAGTGCTGGATACCCTCCTCGATGAGGGGCTCCGTGATGGCTGTTATCCCGGCGCGGTCGCTGCCTGCGGCAACGGAGAGGCGGTTTTCGCCATTTCCCACGTGGGAAAAATCTCGGAAAACGGTCCCGAAACCAATGAAGCTACGCGCTATGACATGGCATCGCTCTCGAAGATCCTCGGGCCGACGATGCTCGCGCTGCGGGCGCTGGAGGAGGGCGATCTGACCCTCTGGGACCGGCTGGACCGCTTCTTCCCCGGCTGTCCGGCGGACAAGGCCGGCATCACGATCCGCCACCTGATGACGCACACGGCGGGCTTCAACCCCTCCTTCTTCCTGAGCGAGGCGGCGGGCAGCCCGGAGGACGCCCTGCGCGCAATCCTCGAGCGGCCGCTCGATACGCCGGTGGGCGCCGAAATCCACTACAGCTGCATGGGCTACATCGTGCTGGGCAAGGTGCTCGAGACGGTCTACGGCCGGCCGCTCGACGTGCTCGCGCATGAGCGCGTGTTTGAGCCGCTGGGCATGACGCACACGGGCTACTGTCCGACGGGCGGGAACATCGCCGCCACCGAGGTCGATCCCGGGACGGGCATCGCCTGGCAGGGCATCGTCCATGACGAAAATGCGCGCTTCCTGCGCGGCGTCTCCGCCAATGCGGGCGTCTTTTCCGACATTCACGACATGATCCGCTTCGCGCAGATGCTCGCGCGGGGCGGGGACGGCTATCTCTCCCCGGCGACGCTGCGCAGGGCGATCGCCTGCCATGCGGAGGACGGGGAGGTGCGAAGGGGCCTGGGGTTCCACCTGGCCGGCACGCCGGAGAACTTCATGGGCGATCTCGTGCCGCCCTCGGCGTTCGGGCATACGGGCTTCACGGGCACCTCGCTGCTGGTGGAGCCGGAGACGGGCTTCTTCGCCGTGCTGCTGGCCAACCGCGTCCATCCGACGCGCGAGAACACACGGCTCTTCAGATTCAGAAGGAAAATGCATAATGTACTTTATGCATGTTCATTTTCTATGCAAAAAACGGAATAATTCCATGGATTGTGAAGTATTCACCGAATTATCTTGATAAATCGTTGCCGGGTGTTATAATCAAAACATAGATGCCATATAGAATAATGCATGCGAGGCGATCGAGAGAAACTTCCATTCGCAAGTGAACAGAAGGAGGCGGGCCCGTATGAACCGGCCGGAGACGATGACCATACAGCAGAAGAAAAAGAAGCGCGGCAAGATCAGGGTGGACGATCTGCAGCTGTTTGCGCTGTCCCTGCCCACGACGATCTGGTATCTGCTTTTCTGCTATATCCCGATGTTCGGCATACTGATCGCCTTCAAGAAGTACAAGGTTGCGCCGGGCAAGGGCTTTTTGTGGAGCCTGATCCACAACAGCCCCTGGTGCGGGCTGGACAACTTCAAGTTCCTGTTCTCCTCGAACATGAAGACGACGGTCGCGATGTTCCGCAACACGGTCGGCTACAACATCGTGTTCATCGTGCTCAACATCGTGATCCCGGTTGCGCTGGCGATCCTGATCTCCCACCTGTACTCCAAGCGCCTGGCAAAGGTCTGCCAGACGGCGATCTTCCTGCCGCACTTCCTGTCCTGGGTGGTCGTGGGCTACTTTGTCTATGCGTTCCTGGCGACCAACGAGGGTCTGGTCAACAACGTGCTCATCAGCATGGGCATAAATCCCATCCGCTGGTATCAGAAGGAGGCCATCGGCTACTGGCCGTTCATCCTGGTCTTCCTCAACGTCTGGAAGAACATGGGCTACAACATGATCGTCTACATGGCCTCGATCAACGGCATCGACGGCTCGCTGTATGAGGCGGCGGTCATCGACGGCGCGAGCAAGCACCAGCAGACCCGCTACATCACGCTGCCGCTGCTCAAGCCGGTCATCATCATCATGTTCATCATGGCGGTGGGCCGCATCTTCAACTCCGACTTCGGCCTGTTCTACAGGACGACGCGCAACTCCTCCGGCCTGTACAACGCCTTTGTCACGCTGGATGTGTACGTCTACAACTCCCTGTTCAAGTCCACGATTCCGACCTACGGCTACGCCTCCGCGGCCGGCTTCATCCAGTCCGTGCTGGGCTGCCTGACGCTGCTGGCGGCCAACGCCATCGTCAGCAAGGTGGACAAAGAGAACGCATTCTTCTGAGAAGGGAGGAAAGACCATGGCCATCCGTGCAAAAAAGAAGCAGGAGGAATACAACGCGCTCGACGCGAAAAAGAACGCCTCCAACCTCTCCGACGGCATGCTGCGCTTCAACTGCGTCAGACCGGCCGCCAACGTCGCGTACTCGCTGCTCTTCATCGCGCTGGCGCTGGTGTGCGTGCTGCCCGTCGTGTTCGTCGCGATCATCTCGATCACCTCGGAGCAGTCCATCGGACAGTACGGCTACAGCTTCTTCCCCAAGCAGCTGTCCCTCTCGTCCTACCGCTATGTCTGGAACATGCGGGACCTGGTGGGCCGCGCCTTCCTCAACTCCGTGGGCATCACGGTCGTGGGCACCTGCATCGGCGTCATCCTGACCGCGGCGATGGGCTACACGCTCTCGCGCAAGAGCTACAAGTTCCGCGGCTTCTTCACCTACTTTATCTTCATCCCGATGCTCTTCCACGGCGGCACACTGTCCTCCTACGTGGTCAATACGCAGATCCTCGGCCTCAAGGACACCTACTGGGCGCTGATTCTGCCCATCTGCTGCTCGAGCTTCAACATCATCATCATGCGCACGTTCTTCACGACGACCGTGCCGGATGAGATGATCGAGTCCGGCAAGATCGACGGTGCCAACCAGCTGCGCATCTTCGCCCAGCTGGTGCTGCCCATCTGCCTGCCGGCGCTGGCGACCATCGCCCTGTTCCTGACGTTCGCGTACTGGAACGAGTGGTACCTGGCCAGCATCTATATCTCCTCCAACCGCACGGACCTCTTCCCGCTGCAGTACATCCTGGTGAGCATCGAGGAGAAGATCCAGTTTCTCATCAACAACGCGGGCTTCATGGGCGCGGACGCGCAGGATATGCCCAGCGAGACGATGCGCATGGCCATCGTGGTCATTGCGGTCGTGCCGATCATGTTCGCGTATCCGTTCTTCCAGAAGTACTACATCTCCGGCCTGACCGTCGGCGCGGTCAAGGGCTGAACACGGCAAAAACGGGACCAGGGGAGCGGAAACAAACCTGCCCGTTTGCAAAATAACATCATAAGGAGGTACCCCTGTATGAAGAAACTGCTCGCTATCCTGCTCGCCGCTGTGATGCTCGTTGCCTGCATGGGCCTGGCCGGCGCGGACGAGCCGGTCAAGCTGACCTGGTGGCTCTTCACCACCGGCGACGCCCCGACCGACTGGCCTGAGGTTGAGGCCAGACTCAACGAGATCTCTGCGGAGAAGATCGGCGTCACCTGCGAATACAAGTGGATGACCGCGCAGCAGATCAACCTGGCGACCCAGTCCGGTGAATACTTCGATATCGCCTTTACCTGCGACTGGTACAACGACTTCGCGACCAACGTGGCCAACGGCATGTTCCTGGACATCAAGGATCTGCTCGCCGAGTACGGCCAGGACATGACGGCGCTCATGCCTGACAACATATGGGCCGGCGTGAAGGTCGGCGACGCGATCTACGGCGTCCCGCACGTCAAGGACTACGGCATGGAGATCTTCTGGATCCTCGATACCGACTTCTTCGTCAACGAGCTCGGCCTCGACCCGACCTCCTATGAAGCGCAGCACATCGGCTTCGAGGAGATGGGCGACTACATGGCCAAGTACGTCGAGCTGCACCCGGGCGAGGTCCCGCTGAAGGTTTCCAAGGCGGGCGTCACCTCCTGGGCGAACTGCCTGGCTGACTGGGTGTCCATGGAATACTGGATCGGCCTCGACTGGGAAGCGAAGGGCACCGATCAGGAGCTCGTCGTCAAGTCCGCGCTGGAGATCCCGGCGTTCGTGCAGCGCATCAAGACCCTGCATGACTGGTACGAGAAGGGCTACATCAACGCTGACGCCGCTGTCACCGAGTCCATGCCGCGCTCCATCGCCGGCGTGGTGCAGTCCGGCCAGGGCTGGTTCGGCGCTGAGACCATCTGGGCCAACGCCAAGCAGAAGGCCTGCTTTATCTCCCGCTATGACGGTCCGTATCTGAACACCTCCGGCCTGCGCGGCTCCATCACCGCGGTCAGCTCCTATTCCGAGCACCCGGTTGAGGCGATGAAGCTGATCAACCTCATGAACTCCGACGAGGAGTACCGCACCACCGCCCGCTATGGCATCGAGGGCAAGCATTATGAAGTGGTCGAGCCGGGCATCGTCAGGAAGACCGAGCTGGGCAACGCCAACATGAGCCTGAACGCCTATGCGCAGGGTTCCTACGCGCTGGGCCCGGTCGAGGCCTCCGCGTTCGACGCCGTGCCGGCGAACCCGAACCAGTGGACCGAGCTGGTCGATCGCTATGCGGCTGAGGCCGTCAGCTCCTCCGCGCTGGGCTTCTCCTTCGACATCACGCCGGTTGCCGACCAGTGCCTGGCGATGAAGAACGTCTGGGAGCAGTACATCTACGAGATGCAGACCGGCACGTCCGATCCGGCCGTGGTGGTTCCGGAGCTGCTCGCCGAGCTTGAGGCGGTTGGCCTGCGCGAGGTGCTCGCTGAGGCTCAGGCCCAGCTGGACGCCTACATGGGCAAGTAATCACATACACACATCAACCGGGGCTGCTGCCGAAGGGCAGCAGCCCCTTTCCTGCGGCCTGGAGGGGAAGAGCATGATGCACTACCGTTTGGCGAACGACAGCGACATGGACGCGATCATCGACTTCATCGACATGATCTTTTCGATGGTGCGCGTCCCGCATGACTTTGAGGCGCTGCTGCCCAAGGTTTATGGCCGGGAGCGCCGCCTGGCCGGCATTCACATGCTGGCGGAGGACGACGCGGGGCGCCTGTGCGGCTGCCTGGGCATGCTGACGTATCCGCTGCGCGTCGCCGGACAGACGCTGCGCGTGGGGTATCTCGGCTCCATGGCCGTGCATCCGCGGGCGCGTGGGCAGGGCGTGATGGGCGAGCTGCTGCGCAGGCAGATCGGGCGCGCGCAGGAGCTGGGGCTGGATCTGCTCGCGCTGGGCGGGCAGCGCCAGCGCTATGGCTTCAGCGGCTTTGAGACCGGCGGCGCCTCCTATGTGTACAGCATCAGGCAGGCGAACGTCCGGCATGCGCTGGCAGATGTGAAGGTGCTCACCCTGCGCGACGCCGTCGAGGCGGATGCGCCGCGCCTGTTTGCGCTCTACGACGCACAGCCCGTCGCCGGGGCGCGCAGCGAGGCGGATTTCCTGACGATCCTGCGCAGCTACGGGCACCGTGCGATCACCATTGAACAGGACGGCAAGCCCGCGGGCTATCTCTGCGTCTCCCCGGACGGGCAGGCGGTCAGCGAGCTGGCGGCGGCCTCGCCGGACGTCATCCTGCCCGCCATCAAGGGCTGGGTGCTGGCGCAGGATGTGCGGATGCTGCGCGTCACCGCTGCGCCGCACGACACCGTGCTCAACCGGCTGCTCGCGCCGGTCTGCGAGAGCGATGCCATCACGCCGTGCTGCATGCTCCGCGTGCTGCGGCCGGAGCGCGTGCTGCCCGCCTATCTGCGGCTGAAAAGCGGACTGTCGCCGCTGGAAAGCGGGCAGCTCGTCCTCGGCTGGGAGGGGCTGGGGGCTTACCGCGTCACCGTGGACGGTGAACAGATCGACGCGGAGGCCTGTGCGCAGGCGCCGGACATCGCGCTCGGCGGCCTGGCGATGCACAGACTGCTCTTCGCCCAGAACCGCTTTGCCGCGCCGGAGACGGAAAGCCGCCTGGCGCGCAGCTGGTTCCCGCTGCCGGTGCACATCCCGGAGCCGGACAGCTTCTGAAAAACCATTTCTGCATGCGGAAAGGCGCCAACTGTGCTATAATGGGTGCTGAATGAAATGGAGGCATGCGGCATGAAGACGGGACTGGTGCTCGAGGGCGGTGCGATGCGCGGGCTGTACACGGCGGGCATACTGGATGTGTGGATCGATGAGGGCGTCCGCGTGGACGCGCTGTTCGGCACGAGCGCGGGCGCAATCTTCGGCGCGAACCTGTTCTCCGGGCAGAAGGGCCGCGGCCTGCGCTACAACCTCAGGTACATGCCGGACAAGCGCTACATCTCCGTGCGCTCGTGGCTGACGACGGGGGACATGTTCAACCGGGATTTTGCCTATTACCGGATCACGAATGAGCTCGATCCGTTTGACGAAGCGGCGTTTGAGCGCTACGGCGGGGAGTTCTACGCCGTCGCCACCAACGTGGAGACCGGTGAGGCGGAATGCCTGCGCGTTGACAACATGGTGGAGCAGCTGGAGACGCTGCGCGCGACGTCGGCGCTCCCGTTCTTCTCCCGCATGGTGGAGGTGGACGGCAAGCGCTACCTCGACGGCGGCGTATCGAACAGCATCCCCGTGCGCGACTGTCTGGAGCGCGGCTATGACCGCGTGGTCGTCATCCTGACGCAGCCCGCGGATTACCGCAAGCAGCCGATGAATCCCGCGCTCATCCGCCTGCGTTATGGACGGCATCCGAAGCTGAGGGATGCGCTGCTGCGCCGCCATGAGGCGTACAACGCGCAGTGCGAGGACGTCGCCCGGCTGGAGGCGGAGGGAAAGGTGTTCGTCATCCGCCCGGAGAGCGCGCTGGGCATCGGGCGCATGGAGCGCGATCCCGCGCGGCTGCAGGCGGTCTATGACCGCGGCGCGCAGGATGGAAGGCGGACGCTTGAGGCCGTCAGGGCGTATCTGGCGGAATAAACCAATTGAAAACAGCCTGCTGTTGAAGCAAACAGCAGGCTGCTTTGTTTTTTGGAGCCGGCATCACGCGCACCCCCGCCGGTAGAGCGCAAGGCCCGTCACATCCGCGAGCACCCAGCCGATGGGGATGGCCCACCAGATGACGAGCACGCCCCAATTCGTGCGCGGGGCGAGGGCGTAGGAGAGCGCGACACGCGTGCCGAGCGAGATGACGGTCAGTAGCAGGGACACCTGCGGCCTTCCGACGCCCCGGAAATAGCCGTACCACAGGAACAGAACGCCGATGCCCACATACATCGCGCCCTCGATGCGCAGATAGCGCGCGCCCTCCGCGATGATCGCGGCTTCACCGGCATCGACGAAGAGCCCCATCAGCCGCTCCGCAAAGCAGCAGATCAGCACCGATACCGCCGCGCAGAAGACCGCCGAGGCCGCAAACGACATGCGCGTGCCCGTGCGGATGCGCTCCCGCTTGCCCGCGCCGTGGTTCTGCGAGACGAAGAGCGAATAGGCGTTGCCGAACTCCTGTGCCGGCATGTAGGCGAGCGTGTCGATCTTCACCGCGGCGGCGAAGGACGCCATCACGCCCGCGCCGAAGCTGTTGACCAGCCCCTGAATCATCAGGATGCCGAAGTTCATCACGGACTGCTGAATGCCCGTCGCCACGTCACAGGCGATGATCTCCGCAAGGCGGCCCCGGCGCGCAGGCGCATGCCGCGCGGCCTCGCGCAGCACGGGCAGGCGGATGAGCGCATAGAGCATCAGCCCGATGCCCGAGAGCCCCTGCGCGATGACGGTCGCCAGCGCTGCGCCGCCCACGCCCATGCGAAGCCCCAGGACGAACGCGAGGTCGAGCACGATGTTGGCGGCGGACGAGACCGCCAGAAGGGCGAGCGGCGCGACCGAATTGCCCATCGAGCGAAGCAGGTACGCGAAGAAGTTGTACAGGAAGACGAACGGGATGCCCGCGAACACCACCCGGACATAGGCGCGGGTGAGCGCAAGCAGCTCCGGCGGCGTCTGCAGAAGCCGGAGAATCAGCGGCATGCCCGGATAGATGAGCGCGCAGAGCAGAGCCGCTACCGCCGCGATGAACAGGAACGACAGCCGGATGTCCCCGCGCAGCCGGGGCGTGTCGCCCGCGCCGTAATCCGCGGAGAAGAACGCGCCGCTGCCCATGCACAGGCCGATGAGGATCGACGTGATGAACGTCATCAGCGTATAGGCCGAGCCGACGGACGCCAGCGCGTTTGCGCCGAGGCAGCGGCCGACGATCAGCGTATCGACGAGGTTGTAGACCTGCTGAAGCAGGTTTCCTGCGATCATGGGCAGTGAAAAGCGGACGAGCTTTTGAAAGATGGAACCGCTTGTCAGGTTGATTTCCTTCACGGTCAGGCCCTCCCGGAGGTGATGCGCGCTGCTTGGCACAGAGCAGACCCATTATAGCAAAAGCTGCCGGGAAAGTCCATGCGGGATGTCAGGTTTCAGGGCTGCGGAGGCACATCCGCAGAGAAAGGAAAATTCCCCGGCGTTTTTGAAAAGGCGCGCGAAAATCCGCCGGTTTTTCCGTCTGTGGAATGAGGAGGTGAGAGAACGTGACAGGCAAACCCTGGGAACCGGGGGAGGCCGCGGAGGCGGAGCTCGTGAGGTGGATGGAGGACTATGGCCCGATGCTGGCGGGCACCTGCACGGCGCTGCTGCGCGATGCGCATCTGGCGCAGGACGTCGTGCAGGAGACGTTCATCCGGGCCTATCAGCATCGGGGCCGCTTCCGGGGCGGGAGCGAGAAGGCGTGGCTGACGCGCATCGCCGTCAATCTCTGCCGCGATCAGCAGCGCTCGAAGTGGTTCCGGCTTGTGGACAGGCGCGTGCCCGTCGAGGAGCTGGCGCTGCCCGCGCCGCAGAGCGGTGGGACGGCCGGGCAGCTCTACGCCGCCGTGCAGTCCCTGCCGGACGCGTATCGGGAGATCATCCTGCTGCGCTACTATCAGGACATGTCCATGGGCGACATCGCGCAGGCGCTGCGCCTGACGCCGTCGAGCGGCTACCGCAGGCTTCAAAAGGCCCGGCAGCTGCTCAAAAGAAAGCTGGAAAGGGGAGATTTCCGTGGATGAACGCAAGCTGGGGGATGCCCTGAAAGCCTGCCTCTCCGAAGCCGATTTTTCCCCGGAGCGCCGGCAGGCGGTGCTTCGGGCGATCAGAAAGGATGAAAATGCCGTGAAAAGAAGAATCTCTGTTGTGCTGGTGGCCGCGATTGTGATGCTGCTGGCCCTCGGCGGCGCGGCGATTGCCGCCGGTCTGGGCGTGTTTGGCCAGGCTGTGAACGATCAGCAGAATGAGCAGAGCGCCGTTCGCCTTGAAAAGCTCGAGGATGCCTCCGTTACCGGGAACGACACGCAGTCGGCGCAGGCGCCGTCCGCACCCGACATCTCTGCGCAGCCGCAGACGGTGCGCGATGCGATGCTGGCAAACCTCTACGGGCGCCGCTTTAGCCTGACGCTGAACCAGTCCTACTTCGACGGGAACAAGCTCTACTATGCCTACACGCTGACGACGAACGCGCCGCTCGCCTGGTACCAGGGCGAGGGCATGCCGACCGGCTTTGACAGCTGGGATATGCAGGAGGAGGGCCGGTACGTCGGGCACTACACCAACGCCGATGAGGACGCGCAGCGGCGCTATGTGACCTTCTTTGCCGGTCATCCCGTGGGCTACATCGGCCGGGAAAGCATGTGCGTGGGCGACGGCGCGGACATGGACGGCGAGCCGCTCACCATACTGGACAGCGGCGAGACGGTGACCGACAGCTATACGATTCAGGGCTTCCAGGAGGTTGAAATGCCGGAGGGCTTCGTGCCGGACGGCGACATCGAAATCGAGCTGTCCATCCTCTACGGCGCAAGCGTCTACTGCCAGGACGAGGAGAACGTCTACTGGGCGCACGTCGCCACGCCGGAGAACCGCGGCATCCTGCGCCTGCCCTTCACGGTGACGCTGAACGGGCGGACCGAGACGCGCACGGGCGCGGTGACGACCAGCGCATACAGCGCCGCGGCGACGGTCCGCATCTCCGATGTGGATGTGAGCGGCGAGGTGGTCTTTGACGCGCCGGAGTGGGCGGCGGCGTTTATGGCCGGTGCGGACGGCGGACATCCGATGGACCTGCCGTATATCGGGAGCTACATGCTCGTCGCGGACGGTGTGGAGTACCGCAATCTCGACGGCGCATACGGCGTGAACGCGGACGGGCAGTTCTTCGTCCGGATTCGTTATGACCTGCCGGAGAGCTGCAGCAGCATGACGCTGCGCCCGACCGGCTCCGGGATTGCGTACACCGGGGAAACGCGGCAGCGTGAAAGCGAGGACATCGTGCTCATGCGGTGAGCGGCGGGTGCGGGATGATGAGAGAATGGAGGAGTACCATGAAGAGACGGGTTTTTCTGCTCTGTGTATTGGCCGCTGTTTTTCTGCTGCCGGCATCGCCTCTGGCCGAACCGGAGTTGTCGGTCTGTGAGCTTTTCGCCTGCACGCCTGACCGGTGGACGGACAGCTTTGACACGCTGGCGGGCGGGAAGGTTGCGGTGGACTGTGCCGTGGAGGTTCCGCGTGCGCTGAAGGCTCCGGTTCTTTCGGTGACGTGGTATCCGGCGCTTTCCTCGGCGTATGGCGATGCGTATGCGCCCCAGAGGAGCGCATGGCCCATGAACGCCGCCCATTCCGATGATTCCTACACGATGCTGACGCACAACTACCATTACGCGCTCAGGGAGAGCGAAATCAACCTGAAGTACCGGGACGAGGAGCGATTCATCCGTCTGGAGGATGTGGATTGGGACGCTGTTTATGTGCGTAACAGCGCGATGACAGCGGGGGAAGCCTTTGATGTGCTCCATGAGGCGATCCGGGACATCTATTCACAGTTCGGCGCATACGGCTTCTATGATTTCCGGCCTGCGCGCGGTCTGACGGTTCTGACCCTCGTGAATCAACGCGGCGAGCCGGTGAGGGAGCAGGACGTGTACAGCTTCTGCGGGCAGCAGATCATTCGGGACCTTCCGGTCCTGACCAATGCCGGGTATACCTTCGCGTCCTCGTCGGTCGGTCCGGATACGGCATACCGGCATGAGGGCGGACGCGAGGCGCAATACTACATCCTCCATGTGGAGTCGGAGAACAGCTACGGCTTTGCAGCGCATCTGTTTGCGGAGAAGGGCGTGCTCGCGGAGGACATTCCGCTCTGCAGCTTCGATGATGTCAAGCCGGGCATTGCCGCCCTGATTGAAGCGGGCTGCATCCGGGAGGTATACGGTGTACAGTTTGGCTACGCCGCATATCCGGACAAGCAGCACGATTTGGAACACTACATTCTGTTCCCGTCCTGGGTGGTTGAGTGCGAATACTATGATTCGCCCGACATGGCGACAGAGCCGGTGAATGTGCCCAACTACACCAATTCACTGCACTACCGCAGGCTTGTCGTGAACGCTCAGACAGGCAGATTGCTCGATCCCGCAAGCAAGGGGCCGGACAGAAGCGACGCACCGCAGATCATTCTGTGGGAGGATGTGCAGCGATAGGCGGCTGGATGCGGCTGCGCTGGAAAGCCGGGCTTCGCGGATGCCCATCGACCGGTCTTTCACCCGGTATTTGGATACGTCCTAAAATGATATATACAATACTTATAGATATATCAGATGCGAGAATTTGAAAAAGAAGAAAATTTCTGGAAAAAACATACAGGAAACCGGTTGCAAACAGAAAGGTGATGTGATATACTGAAAACAGAATTGATGGAAATGGTCGGTTTTTTCAACACAAATTGCACTGCTTTTACCTAAGGAGGACTCCGCCGGGCGCCGGGCTGCTGCGCTGAAAGGAACGGAAGTCATGAAGAAAGATCACCTGCGCATCGCCATGATCGGGCATAAGCGCATCCCCTCCCGCGAGGGCGGCGTCGAGGTCGTCGTCGGGGAGCTGGGCGCGCGCCTGTGCGGCCTTGGGCACCGGGTGGTCTGCTATAACCGCCGCAGCGGGAAGGGTGGCGCGACGCCGCCCGCTCACTGGCGGGGCATGGAGCTGCGCTCCGCGATCACCATCGGTCGCAGGGGCATCGCCGCGGTGACTTCGTCCGTCGCCGCGGCTGTTTGCGCTGCGTTCGGACCGTACGACGTGGTGCACTTTCACGCGGAGGGCCCCAGCGCGATGCTCTGGCTGCCCAGGCTGATGGGCAAGCGCTGCATCTGCACCGTGCACGGGCTCGATCACCGGCGCGAAAAGTGGAAAAGCGGTCTTGGCGGCTGGTATATGCGCCTGGGCGAGTGCGTGGCTGTCCGCTTTGCCGATGAGATCATCGTGCTCAGCCGCCATATGCAGGCGTACTTTCTGGAGCGCTACGGCCGCCGGACCGTGTACATTCCCAACGGCGTGAACCCGCCCGTGCGCCGCAAGCCGCGGCTGATCCGCAGCCGGTTTGGGCTGGACGCGGGCTCCTATATCCTCTATCTCGGGCGCATCGAGCCGGGCAAGGGCGTGGACGATCTGATCGACGCCTATTGCGGCCTGCAGACGGACAAGCGCCTGGTCATCGCCGGGGACGGTGCGGACTGTCCCGGCTATGTGCGGATGCTCCGGGAACGGGCTGCGCAGAACGAACGCATCGTGTTCACCGGCTTTGCGGAGGGCGAGATGCTCGATGAGCTGTACACCAACGCCTATGTGTTCGTGCTGCCCTCCTATTCGGAGGGGATGCCGCTGAGCCTGCTGGAGGCGCTGAGCTGCGGCAGCTGCTGCGTCACGTCGGATATTCCGGAATGCGCGGAGGTGGTCGGGCGTTATGGCGTCACCTTTGCGCGCGGGAGCGTGGACGCGCTGCGTGCAGCGCTTCAGACGCTGTGCGATGAGCCGGAGACAGTTCAGGCGTACCGGGCATGCACGGCGGCGTATGCCCGTGCTCGGTTCAGCTGGGAGCAGATGACGCGGCGGACCCTCGCGCTGTACACGCAGGAGGAATGCGCGCCGGAGGATCGTGAAATCGAAGAGACCGAAAGGCCCTTTGTCGCCTGATGGGCGATGGATACGGGAGGGAAGGGCGCGCTGTATGAACGGACGGGGAGAGGCTGCACACGGCAGGGGCGGAACGCTTGCGGCCGCGCTCGTCACGCTGCTGCTCGCGGCGGCGATGCTGGGCGGCATCGCGCTGGCCTCTGCTGTCCGGGCGGGGCGCACCTATGAGGTGACGTTCTATCAGGTAATCAATGCGGATGTGAGCCAAAACGTCCGCTTTGTGCTTTTGACCGACCTGCATCTTCGGGAATACGGCGGGGATAACGCCGGGCTGATCGCGGATGTCGCGGCGCTTGCCCCGGATGCCATCCTGCTGGGCGGCGATCTGGTGACCTATGGCACGGACGGCTATGACGGCATGCTCGCGCTGTGCCGCGCGCTGGCGCAGATCGCCCCGTCCTTCGCGGTGATGGGCAACCATGAGGACGAGATGACGTTCCTCGGGGGCGACGCGCAGCTGCCGGAGCTCTTTGCGCAGACCGGCGTGACCGTGCTGCGCAACCGCGCGCAGACGGTGCAGCTGGGCGCGGACACGGTGGAGATCGTCGGCGTGTCGGGCTACGGCGAGGGGTTTGAGCGCTACGGCGGCCGGGCCTGCATGGAGACGCTGGACGCGGAGCATGCGGGTCTTCGCGTGGTGATGGCCCATGTGCCGACGCTCTTTCCCGGCACGCTGGATGCCTATGCCTTCGATCTGGGCGTGGCGGGGCATACGCACGGCGGCATTGTGCGCCTGCCGGCGCTGGGCGGGCTGTACAGCGCGGAGGAGGGACTGCTGCCGGTCTATGACGGCGGGCAGCATGCCCTTGACAACGGCGCGGAGCTGATCGTCAGCCGCGGGCTGGGGCATTCGGGCCGGGTGCCGCGCATCTTCAACCTGCCGGAGCTTGTGGTCATCGACGTGAACAGGTACTGACCGGCGCTGTACGGAGGACGGCATGGACGCGAAGGAAAGGCGGATTTCCCGTGGACGCGGCAGGGCGCCCGCGGAGCGCGCGGGCAGGATAACGCTTGCGCTGCGCGGCACGCGGGACTGGGCAAAGCGACAGTGCGCGGCTCTGATGGGCTGCGCGCTGCTGATTGCGCTCGCGCTGTCCTGCCTCCATCTGGCTGCGTCGCGGGATACGGCGCATGTCACGCTGTCCCTGCAATATGAGCAGGCGGCGCAGGGGCTTGCCCCCAACGGCGCGCGCCTGAGCCTGTATGAGATCAAGAGCAGCGAGGTCATGGAGCGGGCCATCGCCTATGCGGGCCTGACGGGGCGGGCGGAGCCGCAGGAACTGGCGGATTGCCTGGTCATCCGGCCTGCCAGCGAGGCGAGCGTCAGCGGCGAGCGCACGTTCATCTGCACGGCCTACACGATCACCCTGAATGACCGCCTGCACCTGCCGGGCCGCAGCGCGGAGGCGATGCTCTCGCTCGTGTGCAAGGCGTACAAGGACGTCTTTTACAGCCGCTATACGGACAAGCAGACGGTGCTCGACGTGTCCGATGCGTTCTTCGAGGCGGACGATGATCTCATGCAGCTCGAGCTGATCCGCATCAAGGCGAATCAGCTTGCGCGCTTCGTGAACGACCGGCTCAAGGAGAACAAGAACTTCTCGTACGGCGCGCTGAGCTTTTCCTCGCTGTACCGGCAGCTCGACCGCTTTGTGCAGTACGACGTCGCCAATCTCTCCGCCTATCTGCTGGAAAACGGCATCGCCCGCGACCGCGAGGGGCTGCTGGCGATGCTCGACTACAAGATCCGCATGAACACGCTGCGCTATGACCGCGCCGTCGCCGCCAGCCGGGTGGACAGCGAAGCCATCCGCCTGTATGACGAGGCGATGAGCGCCGTCGTGATGATTCCCACGGCGGACGCGGACGGGGGCTACTACATGTCCCGGACGCAGACGGGCATGGACGATTTCGCCGCGCACGCGGATGAAAAGCTTGGGGAGGCGGCACAGGTGCAGGCCGTCATCGCGTATGACCGCTATGTCAGCGGGAAGCTTGCGGGCGCAGCGCCGCGGCCGGAGGCGGAGCAGAAGGCGGATGAGATGATCCGCGCGATGCAGGCGCGCCTGCAGACGATCGCCGCGCAGATCCGGCAGGTGGACGACGCCTATGTCCGCCAGACCCGCCGGGAATACATCAGCTTTGAGAAGGTCGAGGTTCCGGTCCCTGTAGCGCTCGATCCGGCCGGAACGGCTGCGGGCACGCTGGCAATCCTCGCGGCAGTGCTCCTCGGCCGGTTCGTCCTCCTGGCGCTGACCGGCGGGAAGGGAGCGTGAGCGCGGCGATGAAGGCATTCTGCATCACGCGGTATCTGCGGCGGTTCTGCCCGGCGATCCTGCTGGTCACGCTCGCGGGCGCGCTGGGCGTGTACGGCTATGCGGCGTCCCGGCAGACGTACACGGCGAGCACGGTCATCCGCTATGCGAACAGCGGCGCGTCGTCGGGCTATGCGCCCAACGGTGAGCCGATCGACGTCGGGGAAATTTACGGCGCACAGGTCATCTCCGGTGTGATTGAAGCGCTGGGGCTGAGCGACAAGCCGGACGCCCTGCGCTCGCGCTGCTACGCGGAGGCGGTGATCTCCGACGAGCAGCGCTCGATCAATCAGGTGCTTCTGGCGCGCGGCGAGGCGACGGACTTCTTTGCGGACACCTATACGGTCTGCTTCGTCGCGGACGGCGCCCGGGGCGAGGGCTATGCGCGCGATGTGCTCGACGCGATCCTGAGCGGCTACTGCGACCTGTACTCGGAGCGCTATGTCGAGCAGCGGCTGCTGCCCAACGGCGCGGCGGACCTGTCGGGCTATGACGCCATCGAGAGCGTCGCCGTGCTGGAGGAGGCGACGGAGGAGATGCTCGGCTATCTGGGACAGAAGCGGCAGAGCTATCCGGATTTCCGCGCCGCCTCGACGGGCTACGCCTTCAGGGACCTGTACGATCTCTACCGCTACTTCTATGATGATGACATTCCCCGGCTGTATGCGATGATCCTCTCCGGAGCGCAGAGCCGGGATGTCGAGGTGCTTGTGAGCCGCCTGACCAGCGAGGCGGAGGGCTATCAGCTGAGCATCGACAGCCGGGAGGCGCAGCTGGAGTCGCTCAGTGCGCTGATCGACGGCTTTGCGGCGCGCAACAAGGACATGATGGACTACCACGGCCAGACGGGCACTGAGCAGGCGGAGAACATCCTGCGGGACGTGGAGATCCGCGAGACCGCCTTGGGCCAGGAGACGACGTACGACGCGCTGCTGCGGGAATACGTCACGCTGAAAACGCGGAGCGAGTATGACCGCATCGCGATGGAGCACGACCGCTACCTGCTCAGCGTGTTCGCCGGGCGGGAGAGCACGCAGGCTGGGGCGGACGACGGGGAGATCGGGCAGGCGATCGCGGCGTATGCGGAGAAGCTGAACGGCTGGTATGCGGTGGTGGACGCGACAAGCCGGGAGCTCAACAGCGTGCTGGGCGCGCAGAATCTGCAGATGCTCAGCACCGTGCAGGTGACGCCGTCGGTGAACGTGCGTCTGATGGTGCTGCTGGCGGTCGTGTTCTTCGGACTGCTCTCCTGCGGCGGCGCCGTGGTGATCGGGCGCGGCGCGGAGATCATGGACGCGCTGGACGGGGAGGCGGCTTGCGGGGACAGGGCGCCGGGAGGCCGGCCGTGACGCGGGCTGCCGGGGAGGCACGCAGGGAGCCGCCTTCGCCGCTTGTGCTGCTGGCGGTCTTGCTGACCGTGATCGCGGGTCTGGGCGAGTGGAAGGCGATCAACAGCGCGCTGGGCGCACTGCCCAAGGCCGTCTCGCTGGGCGTGCCCTCGCTGGCGGCTGCCGCATTTCTGGTGCGCCCGGATATGGCGCGCATGCGCCGGTGCCGGTCGGTGCTGCCCGTGTACCTGCTCTATATCGCCGTGCTGCTGATGTGGTCGCTGGGCGTCTGGATGCACGACCTCACACAGACGGCGTCCATCGTGCGCGGCGTGTCGAAGCTGCTGTATCAGTGCGCCGCGATCCTCTTTGCGGTGGGCTTTGTCTACCTGTGCGGGGAGCGCGCGGCCGATGCGCTCTTTGCGGCGATGGCGCTGACCAACGCGCTGATCGCGCTGTTGGAGCTGCCCGGCTACGGGCTGATGCAGAGCGTGCGCTCGGTGATCGACGGCATCGTCAGCTATGGCAATGCGGCGGGCTACATGCGCGCGCTGGAGATCCACGACGTGACGTTCCTCTTCGGGCAGTTTTTCGTCTACTACGCGGCGCTGGCCCCGCGGGGGGACGCGCGCAGGCGCAGGGGATGCCGGGTCCGCGCGGCGGCGGCGATGGCGTTCATGCTGCTGGGGCTCAAGCGCACGGCGATCCCCGCGGCGCTGCTGTGGTCGGTGCTCGCGGCGTTTTTGCTGCGGCGCAGGCGGCCGGTGTGCTGGATCGTGGCCCTGGGCGCGGCGATGATCGTGCTGTTCTGGGTCTATCTGGCGGCAATCCGCTCGGGACTGCTCTTTGCGCTGACGGACAGGCTGGGCATCGACACGATGGGGCGCGCATACCTTTGGCAACTTGCTGAACCGTACTACAGCCTCAGCCCGGCGTTTGCAGGACAGGGCTTTGAGGCGGTGGATGCCATCGTGAGCGGGTGGTATCACGACGGGCTGCTCACCCATGCCTATCCCTTCCACAACGACATCCTGAAGGTCTATGTGGAGCTGGGCTTTTTCGGCTTTCTCTTGTGGGCGGCGGTGCTGTATCTGGTGCATCCGCTGGCGCTCTCGCGCGCCCTCGGGGAGCGGGCGGCTGTGACGTTCTTCTGCCTGCTGGGTTACATGAGCGTGACGTATCTGACGGACAACACCGCCTTCTATTACTGGAGCTGCATCGGGCTGCGGCTGATTCCCCTGGCGGCGGGGCTGCGGCCTGACGGGGAGGGAGGCGCGCATGAGAAAGGGCAGACTGCACAGGGCGCTTGAGTATGCGGGGATGCTGGCGGCGCTTGTGATCCTCACGCCGGTCGC
This sequence comes from uncultured Clostridia bacterium, assembly GCA_945928315.1. GTDB lineage: Bacteria > Bacillota > Clostridia > Christensenellales > Aristaeellaceae > Ventricola. The sequence goes on along the minus strand of CAMENN010000006.1, from coordinate 14,556 downwards.
GGCGGCTGCGCGCAGGGCCGTGCCGTCGCTGCGGGGGCTGTGGCTGGTGATGGAGCGCGGCGACGACGCGCGGGACAACGGCTACTGGTTTTACCGCTTCCTGCGCATGGAGCACCCGGAGATCAACGCGCGCTACGTCATCACCCCCGACAGCCCGGACGCCGCGCGGGCGGAGGCCCTCGGCGGGACGGTGCGCTATCGGAGCCTGCGCCATCTGCTGATGTACCTGTGCGCGGATGTGCTGGCGGGCACGCATGTCTATCCCGCCGCGCCGGACAGGATGATGCTGTATCACCTGGCGCAGTGGGGCATCTGCGCGCGGGGCAGGCAGGTGTTCCTGCGCCACGGCGTCTTGAAGGACGAAATGCGCTGGCAGCACCGGGATGCGCTGCGCGTGGACCTGTTCGCCTGCGGCGCGGCGCCGGAATACGCGTTCATCCGCGACACCTTCGGGCATCCGGCGGGCGTGGTGCGTTATCTGGGGCTGTGCCGCTTTGACGCTCTGCTCACCGCGGGCGCGCCGCGTCGGGAGATTCTGCTGATGCCGACCTGGCGCGGCGCGGGCTATCCCTGCGGGGACGATTTCCCGCAGACGGCGTTTTTCCGGCACTATCAGGGCCTGCTGCAAAGCCCGGCGCTGCATGCGCTGCTGGAGGAGGCGGACTGCACGCTGATCTTCTATCCGCACGTCGAGCTTCAGGGGGAGCTGCGCCATTTTTCGGCGGATTCGCCGCGCATCGTGCTCGCCGACCGGCATACGCACGACGTGCAGGACCTGCTGATGCGCTGCTGTGTGCTGGTGACGGACTATTCGAGCGTGTTCTTCGATGCGGCGTACATCGGGCGCCCGGTGATCTACGATCAGTTCGACGAGGCGCAGTTCCGCGCCTGCCACTATGAGGCGGGCTATTTCGACTATGAACGCGACGGCTTCGGCCCCGTCTGCCGCACGGAGCAGGCGCTGATCGAGGACCTGCGCGCCTGTGCGCGCCGGGGCTTTGCGGTGGAGGACGTCTATGCGCAGCGCGTTCGGCGCTTTTTCCCGATGCGCGACGCGGAGAACTGCCGCCGCACCTTCGAGGCGGTCCTGTCGCTTCTTTGAGGAAGGAGGCCGGCCATGGCGCGCACACGGCTTGACAACGCGCGGCGCAACATCGCGGTGGCGCTGGCGGCCCGCGCCGCGGCGCTGCTGAGCACATTCGTCACGCGCACGGTCATCGTCAGCCGGCTCGGCGCGGCGTATGCGGGGCTGAGCGGCCTGTTTTCCGCGGTGCTGCAGATCCTCAGCCTCGCGGAGCTGGGCTTCGGCTCGGCGATGGTGTTCAGCATGTACCGCCCCATCGCGCAGGGGGATGTGGACGGGGTCTGCGCGCTGCTGAGCCTGTACCGGCGGATCTACCGGATCATCGGCCTGACCGTAACGGGCATCGGGCTGCTGCTTTTGCCCGTGCTGCCGGCGATGATCTTCGGGGAGGTCCCGCCGGGCGCGCACCTTGCTGGACTCTACCTGATCAATCTGGCGAACGCGGCGCTCAGCTACTTCCTCTTTGCCCATGAGTCGTCACTGCTGGCGGCGGACCAGCGCGGGCGCCTGTCGAGTCTGCTGGACGCCGGAACGACGCTGTGCGCCAACCTCGTGCAGACGCTCGTGCTGCTGAAGACGCGCAGCTTCACGCTGTTCTTTCTCGTGCTGCCGGGGATCACCGCGTGCAAAAGCCTCGTCACGCACCGGCTCGTGCGCAGGCTCTACCCGCAGTTTGTCTGCCGGGGACAGGTGCCGGAGAAGACGCTTTCCGGCATCCGGCGGCGGGTGTCGGGCCTGTTCATTCACAGGCTCTGCCAGGTCACCCGCCATTCGCTCGACTCGGTCGTCATCTCCGCGCATCTGGGGCTGATGGCGCTCACGCAGTACGGCAATTACTACGCCGTCATGGCCGCCGTCGCGGAGATGACCGGCGCGGTCACCCGGGCGCTGACGGCGAGCGTCGGCAACGCGCTGGTGACCAAGAGCCGGGCGGAGAATTACCGGGATTTTCAGGCGATTCAGATGCTGTACATGTGGCTCTGCGCGGTGTGCACCGTCTGCCTGTTCGGGCTGTATCAGCCGTTCATGCGCCTGTGGATGGGCGAGGGGCTGATGCTCGGGCCGGGGAGGATGGCGCTGTTCTGCGCGTACTTCTTCACCTCGCGCATGGGCGAGGTCTGCTATACCTACCGGCAGGCGGCCGGGCTCTGGGGCGAGGACAGGGTGCGGCCCGCGGCGGAGGCGGCGGGCAATCTGCTGCTCAATGTGCTGCTGGTGCGCATCATCGGGATGAGCGGCGTGCTGCTCTCGACGATCCTGTGCCTGGTGGGCATCAACGCCGCGTGGGGCTCGCACATCCTGTTCCGGCACTGCTTTACCGGGGAGCGGCAGTCGGGCTACCTGCTGCGCCTGGCGTACTATGCCGGGGCGACGGGGCTTTGCTGCGCCGTCACGGGGCTTTGCTGCGCGCGCCTTGCACCCGGCGGCGCGGCGGGGCTGGCCGTCCGGCTGGCGCTCTGCCTGACCGTGCCGAACCTGATTCTTCCGGCGCTGCTGTTGCGGCTGCCGGAGTTCGGGGACGCGATGGCGCTGGCGCGGCGCGTGCTGCGGAAGGGGGCTTGAGGCGATGGGATACGATGCTGCGCAGGCCAGGACGGTGCTCTCCGGCATGCATCCGCGCCCCGCAGGCATCTGCGTGTCGGACAAGCCCGTGTTTGAAGCACAGACGCCCTCGCTGGACCTGTCGGTGATCGTGCCCTGCCGCGATGCCGGGGCGACGCTGCCCGCGCTGCTGACCTCACTTGGCGCGCAGCGGACGCGCTATCGCTTCGAGGCGGTGCTCGTAGACGACGGCTCCCGGGACGGCACGGCGGAGCTTCTGCGCCGGTGTGCCGGGGCGCATCCGGACTGGCAGGTGCGCTTTCAGCCGGGCGGCGGCGCGGCCAGCGCGCGGAACGCGGGCCTGCGCGTCTCCCGCGGGCGGTATGTGGCGTTTGTGGACGCAGACGACGCGGTGCCGGAAAACTATGTTGATGCGCTGATGACGGCGGCGGAGCGTACGGGCGCACAGCTGGCAGCCTGCGCGTGGGAATCGCGCACGCGGTCGGGGCTGCTGCTGCACCGCATCGTGCCCCAAAACGGGGCGGACGGACGCGCTGTCAACGGCTGTCCGTGGGGCAAGGCGTTCCGGCGGGAGCTGTTTGCGCACGTCCTGTTTCCGGAGGGGTACTGGTTCGAGGATACGGTGCTGTCGTTCCTCATCTTTCCGCAGGTGACGCGCCTGGCGACTACGGCGGATTGCACCTACGTCTACCGCAGCGCGCCGGGCAACGCCACGCGGCGGGCGCGGGGGTGCGCGAAGGCCATCGACACGCTGTATGTGACGGAGCTCATGCTGGAGCACACGCCGCAGGCGTGGCTACGCAGCGAGGCGGGCCGGAGGCTGCTGATGGATCAGTTCTACCTGAACCACCGCCGGGTGATGGGCCTGCCGGCGGCGTGCCGCAAAGCGCTGTTCGCGGTGCAGGCGTCGTATGCGGACGGGCAGCTGCCGCGCCGCTGCGCCTCGCCGGCCTACGCGAGGGCGCTGTGCAGCGGGCGGTTCGGGCTCGGAGAGATGGCCGTGCGCATGGATGGGCCGCGCAAGCTGCTCGCGCGCCTGTGGTCAAAGGGGGAATGAGGCATGCCGGGGCTCACGTTCATCCTGCCCGTCTATGGGGTGGAGCGCGAGCTGCCAAGGGCGCTGCGCTCGATCGCGGCGCAGGGGCTTGCGGACTGGGAGGCCATTCTGGTGGACGACGGCTCGCCCGATGGCTGCGGCGCGATCTGTGACGGGGCGGCGGCGCGGGATGCGCGCTTCCGCGTGATCCATCAGCCCAATGCGGGCACGGGCATGGCGCGCAACGCGGGGCTTGCCGCGGCGCGCGGGGAGTACATCCACTTTCTCGATCCGGACGACTATCTGGAGCCGGACTTCGCGGAGCGCCTGCTCGCCGTCGCGCGGCGGGAGGACGCAGACATCGTGCTGTTCGGCTTCTTCATCGAGCGGCAGGGGCCGGACGGCGCCCTCAGACGGCGCGGAAAGAGCGGCCCGCCCGTGACCGGCAGCTTCGGCTATGCGCAGTTTCAGGCGGTGTTTCCGCGCTTTGTCACCAGCCATTACGTCTGGAACCGGCTCTACCGCCGCCGTCTGCTGGAGGCGGGCGGCTGCCGCTTCACCGCGCACACTATCGGGCAAGACGCGGTGTTCAATGCGTCCGTCTATGCGCAGCCCTTCGGCAGGTTGACCGCCGTGGACGCGCCGCTCATCCACTATGTCGAGCGGGCGGGCTCGTCGGTCGGCCGCTTCCACGAGGACCGCCTGCGGGACAACTTCTATATCACCCGGGCGCTCAGCCGCGTGGCTAAGCGATGGGGCAGGGAGGAGGACGCGGCGTATGCCGGCGCGCTGGCGTACTGTGCCGTGCGCGACCTGCATCTGGGCATCCGCAACGCCAGCCTGTCCCCGATGGGGATTTCGGAGCGCTGCCGCTGGCTGCGCGGTCTGATGGCGGATGAGCGGCTGCGCCGGGCGGTGCGCATGACGCCGGTGCGGCGGATGCATGGGCGCGGCGACCGCGTGAAGCTGGCGCTGCTCAAGGCGCACGCCTATGGGGCGGTCATGCTGCTCTCCGGCGCAAACCGGCGCGTCAAAGGGGGATGAACGTGCTGCACATTCTGCATTCCGTGAGCAATATGGACCGCGCCGGAGTTGAGACGATGCTGATGAACTACTACCGGCACATGGACCGCGACCGGATTCAGTTCGACTTCCTGATGAACAGGGAAAAGCCCGGCGATTACGACGGGGAGATCCGCGCGCTCGGCGGGCGCATCTGGATTTCGCCCGGCCTGAGTCCCGCGAGGTACCCGGCCTACATGGCCTTCATGGCGCGGCTGCTGGGGGAGCATCCGGAGATCCGCGCGCTTCACGCCCACAACGAGGGCATGGCCTTCTATGCGCTCCGCGGCGCGCAGCGCGCGGGCCTGCCGGTGCGCATCGCGCATGCGCACAACACGCGCTTTCTCCCCGATTACAAGTGGCCGCTCAAGATGGCCTGCAAGGCGCTGCTGCCGCTGGCGGCGACCGAGCTGTGCGCCTGCGGGACGGACAGCGGCGTGTTCTTCTTCGGCAAGCGCCTGTGGAGGGAGCGGGGACGGCTGATCCCCAACGCGATCGACGTGCAGCGCTTTCGCTATCAGGAGGCGCTGCGCGCACAGGTGCGCCGGGCGTACGGCCTGGGGGATGCGCCGGTGATCGGGCACGTCGGGCGGATGAGCCCGCAGAAGAACCACAGGCGGCTGCTGCGGATCTTTGCGGCGTGCCTGGCTCGCGTGCCGCAGGCATGGCTGGTGCTCATCGGCGTGGGCGAGCTGGAGGCGGAGTTTCGCGCGCTCGCCAGACGGCTGAACATTGCGGAGCGCACGCTGTTCCTCGGCCTGCGCGAGGACACGCACGCCTGGTATCAGGCGATGGACGTGCTGCTGATGCCGTCGCTGTTCGAGGGGCTGCCGGTGGTGGGCGTGGAGGCGCAGGCCGCGGGGCTGCCCTGCGTGTTCTCCGACGCGGTGACGCCGGAAGCCCTGCTGCTGGCGCAGAGCTGCCGCCTGCCGCTGTCCGCGCCGGACGGCGTCTGGGCGGACCGGATCATACGGCTGTGCCGCAGCCCGCTGCGCAGGGAGGAGGGCGCGGTGCGCGTCGCGGAGGCGGGGTATGACATCGTGCGCGAGGCAAAGCGCCTGCAGGCGTGGTATCTTGCGCTGACGGGGGAGGAAGAGACGGGCGGCGCGTGAGCATTTGTGCGCCCGGACTGATGATCTGTTCATATCAGGTTAATGTTTTATAACTGTAAAAAGTGTGCCGCCGTCTTCTGAAACGGGGGACGGCGGTTCACAAACCGGTGGCTTTTGCCTGGACAGGAACGTTCCGGCCGGGTCGTGTCGGTCTGCGTACGGGCAGTCCACATCGTGTGCTTCCGGGCGAAGACGATCCCGGCGGCAAAGCCGTGAGCCCGGGAACGCGCATAGGTTGCGGCGTGTCCGGGCAGAATGGCTGTGCGGGCGGACGGGCAGAAAGACGAAAAAAGTGCGCGCAGCCCCCTTGACAAAGGCTTGCAGGCGTGGTATATTCTTGATGGTTAGATAAAACTAACCTCCTCCCGGGAAAATCCGCCGCTCCAAAGGACGCATGGGGCGGCGGTTCTTCCGTCTGCGGTTAGACGATTCTAACATATGGAAAGGATGATTCGATGCCGGATGAAATGGTGATCCGTCACTGCGCGCCGACGCTGGCCTCGCTCAAGACGGGCAGCCTGTTTTCCTGCCCGTGCGAGACGGAGCGTGAGCTGATGGCGGGCATTCGCAGCCTGAACCGGCGGCTCTGCCGCAAGGGGCTGCGCTTTCTGCCGCTGCGCCGTCGCGACGGCTGCTGTCTGGTGTACGTCTATCGTCCGGAGCGGCTCGCGCGCGATCTGAGCGCGCCGCAGGCGCAGGCCATCCTGCACGGCTGTGGGTATCCGTCCGGGGACACGGGCGCTTGCCTGCGCCGCCTGTGCGAGCGCCTGAGCACGTCGGAGGCGTTTCCCCATGAGATCGGTCTGTTCCTCGGCTATCCGCCGGAGGATGTGGAGGGCTTCATCGCGCAGCGCACCTGCGCCAAGTGCGTCGGCTGCTGGAAGGTTTACGGCGATGTGGAGCGCGCGCAGCGGCTGTTCGCGCGCTATGCGCACTGCACCGACATCTATCTGCGCAAGTTCGCGCAGGGCAGGGACATCGAGCGGCTGACCGTGGCCGTCTGACGGCAGGGCCCGCCGCGCGGGGCGCCCGAAGCGCGAAAAGGGTCTACCCCGGAGGCGGAATTCATGGTATCATGGAGGCAGCAAAATCAGTTACAGGGGGCGCTGCTCATGAGAATCGGAACGCTGGTCAATTTGGGTTCGCCGGACGAGACGCGCAGGCGCTTTGCCCGGCTGCACGCGCTGGGGTTTGACAGCTGCCAGCTGTGCTCCTGGGAGCCGGAGCGCTGGACACAGGAGAACGCACAGGGCATCCGCGCGCTCTCGCAGGAGTATGGCGTGGAGCTTTCGTCCTTCTGGTGCGGCTGGGAGGGCCCGCGGGTGTGGAACTTCTACGAGGGACAGAGAACGCTCGGCCTGGTGCCGCCGGAGTACCGCGCGATGCGCATGAAGAACCTGTGCGACGGCGCGGACTTCGCGCGCAGCCTGGGCGTGACCGACGTGGCGTCGCACATGGGCTTCATCCCGGAGAATCCCGATGACCCGAACTTCCTGCCGCTGTGCGACGCCGTGCGCACGGTGGCGCGCCACCTTCAGGAGAACGGGCAGTGGCTGCTGTTTGAAACCGGGCAGGAGACGCCCGTGACCCTGCTGCGCTGCTTTGAGACGGTGGGCGAGCCGAATCTGGGCGTCAACCTGGACACCGGCAACCTGATCCTCTACGGCAAGGCCAACCCGGTGGATGCGCTCGACGTCATCGGCCGGTATGTGCGCAACATCCACGCGAAGGACGGCCGCTATCCCACCAACGGCCATGAGCTGGGCGAGGAGACCCGTCTGGGCGAGGGCAGGGTGGATTTCCGCGCGCTGTTCGCCCGGCTGCGGGCGCTGGGCTATGACAGCTATGTGACCATCGAGCGAGAGATCGACGGCGAGCAGCAGGAGAAGGACGTCTGCCATGCCCGGGATGTGCTCGCGGCGATCATCGACGAGGTCTATGGAGGATAAGGCGATGCTGAAGGTTGGACTTTGCGGTGTGGGCGGCATCAGCGGCGCACACATCCCGGCGTGGGAGGCCATGGAGGACGCGGAGCTGGTCGCGCTGTGCGACGTGCGCCCCGGTCAGATAGAGAAGTACCCCGGCAAGCGGCACTATACCGACGTGGACGAGATGCTCCGGCAGGAGGAGCTCGACATCCTGGACATCTGCCTGCCGACGTATCTGCACGCGGAGGTGGCGGTCCGGGCGATGGAGCGGGGTATTCACGTGCTCTGCGAAAAGCCCATTTCCCTGCGCAGGGAGGACGTCGCGCGGCTGTACGGCACGGCAAGGCGCATGAACGTGCGCTTCATGGTGGCGCAGGTGCTGCGCTTCTGGCCGGAGTATGTCGCGCTCAGGGAAATCCATGACAGCGGGCGCTATGGCAGGCTGCTCTCCGGCACGATGACGCGGCTGGGGCAGCGCCCGCGGTGGAGCTGGGACGGCTGGATGATGGACGAGGCGCGCAGCGGACTGGTGCCGTTTGACCTGCACATCCACGACCTCGACTTCATGGTCTACGCCTTCGGCAGGCCGAAGGACGTCGACTCCTTCCGCGCGCGCCGTCCGGAGCAGGATGCGTTCACCGCGGTCTACGACTACGGCGACTTCTACATCAACACCGAGGCGACGTGGTATGCGGCGCCCTATCCGTTCACGGCGGGCTTCCGCTTCCAGTTCGAGCGGGCGCTGGCCGTGCTGGACGGCACGCTGCGCATCTACGAGGTGGGCGGCGGCGTGCGCACCGTGGAGGCGGGGTCGGGCGAGACCGGCGGCATCAGCCTGCCCGGCACCAACGCCTATGCCAACGAGATCCGCTATTTCGCGGACTGCGTGAAGGCCGGACGCGACTGTGACATCGTGAAGCCGGAGGAGCTGGAGACGGTCATCGACATCCTGAGGGGAATCTGAGCGCCGCTTTTCGCGCGGTTTGTGATTGACGGCGTGCGGAAAAGGTGATACAATACCGTCGGACGCGCTCCGGCGCGAACCGATGACAGACAATGCGCTTTTAATTCGATCCCGTGAGGTCGGCAAGGCGGCAAACAATGCGGTAAAGGCCGAAATGGGCCTTCTTTGCCCTGTCCCGACTGCGGGACAGGGCTTTTTTGCTGGAAAGGAGCGGCACATGGCGGCGACACTGGAATTCAAGGCGAACATCATGGACGAGCAGGCCATGCGGCGCGCGCTGCGGCGCGTGGCGCACGAGATCATCGAGAACAACCGCGGCGCTCAGGGCCTCACGCTGGTGGGCATCCAGCGCCGGGGCGTGACGCTGGCGCGCATGCTCGCGGAGCTCATCGAGCAGGTGGAGGGCGTGCGCCCGCCGCTGGGTGTGCTGGACATCACCTTCTACCGCGACGACCTGTCGCTCCTTCAGGAGCATCCCGTCGTCAACGCGACCGACCTGCCCTTCCAGGTGCAGGACGCAAAGATCGTCATGGTGGACGACGTGCTCTACTCCGGCCGCACGGCGCGCGCGGCGATGGACGCCATCTGCGACATGGGCCGCCCGGCGCTCATCCAGCTGGCGGTGATGATCGACCGCGGCCACCGCGAGCTGCCCATCCGCGCCGATTACGTCGGCAAGAACCTGCCCACCAGCAAGAACGAGCTGGTCGGCGTGCATGTGCCGGAGTACGACGGCGATATGAGCGTCGTGCTCTACGAAAAGAAGAACGCGTAAGCAGAAAGGAACGTCCCACGTGAGCATGAAGAGAAAGGATCTGCTGGGCCTTGACGGCGTGAGCCGCGAGGAGATCACCCAGATTCTCGACACGGCGTTGACCATGCGCCAGATCGTGCGCTCCAGCAACAAGAAGACCGCGCACCTGCAGGGCAAGTCCATCGTCACGCTGTTTTACGAGAACTCCACCCGCACGCGCATGTCCTTCGAGCTGGCCAGCAAGTACATGTCCGCCGCGGCGGCGAACATCGCTGCCAGCGCGTCGAGTGTCGCCAAGGGCGAAACGCTCATCGATACCGGCGTGACGCTTGACCAGATGGGCACCGACGTCATCATCATCCGCCATCCGATGTCCGGCGCGCCCGCGCTGCTCGCCCGGCATGTGAAGGCCCACGTCATCAACGCGGGCGACGGCATGAACGAGCACCCGACGCAGGCGCTGCTCGACATGATGACCATGCGCGAGCACCTGGGCAGCCTCGAGGGCATCAAGGTCGCCATCTGCGGCGACGTGATGCACTCCCGCGTGGCGCGCTCCAACATCTACGGCCTCACGACGATGGGCGCGAAGGTCGTGCTTTGCGCGCCGCCGACGCTCATCCCCGTGCGCATCGAGGAGCTGGGCTGCACCGTCGCCCCGACGATCGAGGACGCCTGCGAGGGCGCGGACGTCGTCATGGGCCTGCGCATCCAGCGCGAGCGCCAGCAGAAGGGCCTGTTCCCGTCCGTCGCGGAGTACTGCGACCACTGGGAGATCACGCCGGAGCGCGTCGCGCTGGCCAGGCCGAACGCGCTCGTCATGCATCCCGGCCCGATGAACCGCGGCGTGGAGATCGCCTCCAGCGCGGCGGACAGCGCGCAGTCGGTCATCACCCAGCAGGTGGAGAGCGGCGTTTCCGTGCGCATGGCGCTGCTCTACATGCTGACCCGGAGGGAGGGCTAATATGGAGAATCTGCTCATTCGCGGCGGCCGCGTGATCGACCCCGCCAACGGCATCGATGCCGCGCTCGACGTGCGCATCGAGGACGGAAAAATCGCTGCGGTCGCGCCCGGCCTTCCCGCAGACGGCGCGCAGGTGATCGAGGCGGCGGGCCGCGTCGTGGCCCCGGGCTTCATCGACCTGCACTGCCATCTGCGCGATCCGGGCCAGGAATACAAGGAGGACATCGTCTCCGGCACGCGCGCGGCGGCCCGCGGCGGCTTCACCGGCGTTTGCTGCATGCCCAACACGCACCCCGTCAACGATTGCGCCGCCGTCACCCGCTACATCATCGAGAAGGCGGAGACGAAGGGCAGCGGCGTGCACGTCTATCCCGTCGGCGCGGTGTCGAAGGGGCTGGAGGGCAGGGAGATGGCCGAGATCGGCCGCATGAAGGAGGCCGGCATCGTCGCCATCTCCGACGACGGACGGCCCGTCACCAACTCCAACCTCTTCCGGCTGGCGATGCAGTACGCTGACCACTTCGGCGTGTTCATCATGAGCCACAGCGAGGACAAGGGCCTCGTCGGCGACGGCGTGATGAACGAGGGCTTCATGAGCACAAAGCTCGGATTGCCGGGCATCACCCGCGCGGCGGAGGAGGTCATGGTCGCCCGCGACATCCTCGTGGCTGAGGCCGAGGGCAAGCACGTGCACCTGTGCCACCTCTCCACGAAGGGCGGCGTGCAGCTGGTGCGCGAGGCGAAGGCGCGCGGCGTGCGCGTGACCGCCGAGACGACGCCGCACTACATCGGCGCGACGGACGAATGGGTGGCGGGCTATGACAGCAACTGCCGCGTCAACCCGCCGCTGCGCGAGGAGAGCGACCGGCAGGCCTGCATCGAGGGTCTGGTGGACGGCACGCTCGATGCGATTTCCACCGACCACGCGCCGCACCATGAGGACGAAAAGCGCGTGGAGTTCCCCCTCGCGGCCAGCGGCATCAGCGGATTTGAGACGGCGTTCTGCGTGAGCAACACCGAGCTGGTGCGCTCCGGCAGGATGGAGATGAGCCGCCTCATCGCGCTGATGAGCACGCAGCCCGCGCGGATTCTGGGCGTGCCCGGCGGCACGCTGAGCATCGGCGCCCCGGCGGACATCGTGCTGCTCGACCCGGAGCGCGAGGTGACCGTGGATGCAAAGAAGTTCGTTTCCAAGGGCAAGAACACGCCCTTTGACGGCAGAACCTACTATGGTGCGGTGTGCGCGACGATCGTCGGCGGCCGCGTGATCGACAAGGAGGACATCTGATATGAACATCATGGACAGGCTGTACGCGCGCATCAGCGAGCTGAAGAATCCGACCGTCGCGGGCCTCGATACCCGCATCGAGTACCTGCCGGAGAGCTTTGTGAAGGAGATCCTGCCGGAGGGCATCCGCTCCTTCGAGGACGCGGCGGAGGCGGTCTATCAGTACAATGTGCGCCTGGTGGACGCGCTGTGCGGCATCGTGCCCGCGGTGAAGGTGCAGGTCGCCTACTACGAGATGTACGGCCCGGCGGGCATGACCGCTTTCGAGAAGACCATGCAGTACGCCAAGGACAAGGGCCTCATTGTGATGGCCGACGTCAAGCGCAACGACATCGGCGCGACGGCGGGCTGCTACGCGAACGCCTACGTCGGCACGACGCCGATGCCGCAGGGCGAAACGCGCGCGTTTGCCTCCGACATCGCGACGATCAACCCGTACCTCGGCGTGGACGGCGTGAAGCCGTTTGTCGATGCCTGCGCGGCGAACGGCACCGGCGTGTTCTCGCTGGTGAAAACGAGCAACCCGTCCTCCGGCCAGCTGCAGGACATGCGCTTTGAGGACGGCCGCACGCTCTATGAGGCCGTGGCGGATCTGGTGGAGAGCTGGGGCGAGGAGACGCGCGGGGAGACGGGCTACTCCGTCATCGGCGCGGTCGTCGGCGCGACGTATCCGGAGCAGGGCACGGCGCTGCGCGCGCGCATGCCGCACACGTTCTTCCTGGTGCCGGGCTACGGCGCGCAGGGCGCGACCGGCACGGACATTGCGGGCTGCTTCGATGCGAACGGCAACGGCGCGATCGTCAACGCGTCCCGCTCGATCCTCTGCGCGTGGAAGAAGCGCGAGGGCATGGCGTTTGACGAGGCCGCGCGCGCGGAGGCCCTGCGCATGCGCGAGGACCTGAGCTCCTGCCTCGCCGCCGTGGGAAAGCCGATCAAATAAGATAGAGCTGCTTGAAGCCGCCGAGAAGCGGGGAAGGGTCAAGGGACGATGTCCCTTGCGGGGTTTGGGGCAGCGCCCCAAGCAGGGCTTGGGATGGCAGTCCCAACGCTCCCCAACGCGAAGCAGCCAAAAAACGCAAGCCGGAGAGGAGCCGAAGGCGACAATTCCGGCAGAGGAAAAGCTGCTTGAAGCCGCGCGAAGCGGGGAAGGGTCAAGGGACGATGTCCCTTGCGGGGTTTGGGGCAGCGCCCCAAGCAGGGTTTGGGACGGCAGTCCCAACGCTCCCCAACGCGAAGCAGCCAAAAAAACGCAAGCCGGAGAGGAGCCGAAGGCGACAATTCCGGCAGAGGAAAAGCCGCTTGAAGCCGCGCGAATCGGGGAAGGGTCAAGGGACAATGTCCCTTGCGGGGTTTGGGGCAGCGCCCCAAGCAGGGCATGGGACGGCAGTCCCAACGCTCCCTTCTCCGTCGCCCATCCATACCATCCAACCCAAAGGAAGTTGCTTATGCAAGAGATCACCGCGAGGGTCCTGTCCTGCGAGCCGCTGTGCGCAGGGCTCACCCGCATCGTCCTCCATGCGCCGGAGATCGCCCGCACGGCGAAGGCCGGCCAGTTCATCCACATGCTCGTGCCGGATGGCGCACATGTGCTGCGCCGACCGATCAGCCTCATGGCGTTTGATCCCGCCGCCGGCACGCTCACCCTCGCCATCCAGCCCAAGGGACGCGGCACGCAGATCCTCTGCGCCGTGAAGCCCGGCGACGCTGTGCAGTGCCTCGGCCCGCTGGGCACCGGCTTTGACGGCTGCGGCGCGCAGACGATCTACTTTGTCGGCGGCGGCGTCGGCGTCGCGCCCATCTGCGGCGCCATGGACAGCTTCGCCACGCCCGATTCCCGCGCGTTCTTCGGCTTCCGCGGCCGCGAGTACGCCTATGGCATGACGCAGACGCCCTGCGCTGTCACCGCTGTCAGCGACGACGGCACCCTCGGCGAGCGCGCGCTCGTCACCAAACCGCTGCTCGCGGCGATTGAGGAGAAACGGCCCGACCTCATCATGGCCTGCGGCCCCGCACCCATGCTTGCCGCCGTGCAGAGAATCGCGCTCGAGTGCGGCATTCCCTGCCAGCTCTCACTCGAGGAGCGCATGGGCTGCGGCATCGGCGCGTGCCTCGGCTGTAACGTGAAGGCCGTCCACCCGGACGGCACATGGGGCTATAAGCGCGTGTGCAAGGACGGCCCCGTGTTCGACGCGAAGGAGGTGGACCTGCGTGGCTGATCTGTCCCTCGACCTGTGCGGGGTCAGGTTCAAAAACCCCGTCATCGCCGCCAGCGGCACGTTCGGCTTCGGACGCGAGTACGACGAGCTGTACGACATCGGTCAGCTCGGCGGCATCTCCGTCAAGGGCCTGTCCCTGAAGCCGCGCACCGGCAATCCGCCCTCCCGCATCGCGGAGACGCCCAGCGGCATGCTCAACAGCGTCGGATTGCAAAATCCCGGCGTGGAGAGCTTCATTGAGCATGACCTGCCGTGGCTGCTGACGAAAGACGTCGCCGTCATCGCCAACATCACCGGCACGAGCGTCGAGGAGTACTGCAAGATGGCTGAGGTGCTCGCGCCCACCGGTGTGCACCTGCTGGAGATGAACATCTCCTGCCCGAACGTGCACGAGGGCGGCGTGGCCTTTGGCGTGAAGCCGGAGAGCGTCTACGCCATCACGAAGGCCGTCAAGCAGTTCGCGCGTCAGCCGCTCATCGTGAAGCTGACGCCCAACGTCGCCGACATCACCGAAAACGCCCTCGCGGCGCAGGAGGCCGGCGCGGACGCCATCTCCATGATCAACACGCTGACCGGCATCGCCGT